>CALDSK010000064.1 GCA_937911865.1 uncultured Synechococcus sp. | reverse complement strand
TTGGCTCGTAACCTGGATATCCCCAGGGCCACTCTGGCTAACTGGGCGAGAGCCGTCCTCCCGCTCAATGCTGGCTCAAACCTACCGATGACTTGACTGACAGGCCTGCCATAAATCAGGTGTTGAAATAACGTTATTTAGGAGCTCGACCGATGTCACCTAACTCTAAACGGCCCAAAATAGATGGGGGTATTGAGAATGGTTCATCTCCACAGTATTATTCAAGTACTTGCTCTGCCTAGTTTCCGTCGCTTCTGGCAAGGCTTCGTCCTTCTTCAGACCTGCGATCGCAGGTGGGTAAGCTGCATTTTTATCGACGGTGATCACTCTCGGCTCAATGGTGTGCGAGGCATTCAGCACCTTTTTGAAAAAGCGCTTGGCCGCTTTAGTATCCCGCTTGGCACTGAGCATGAAGTCCAGGGTATTGCCCTCGGAATCCACAGCCCGATAGAGAGACTTCCAGACGCCTTTGATTTTGATATACGTCTCATCCACCCACCAGGAATCACTAGTCGGCTTGAGATGACGGCGACAGCGCTTGTCCAGCTCGGGGCTATAGGCTTGCACCCAGCGGTAGAGCGTCGTGTGGTCAACCTTGACACCGCGTTCCATCATCATTTCCTCTAAATCCCGGTAGCTTAGGCCATAGCGCAGATACCAGCGGACATTCAGTAAGGTCAGGTCTGGCTGGAAGTGACGCCATTTGAGCGGTTTTGAGGGTTGCATAAGGCAGGTTGCGAGCAGGGCTTCTCAGCCTAGCAAGGACGGGCGACCCAATTTTTTGCAACACAACCCGTATCCCTCTACCTGGTCCGTCCGTTGTCAACTCGCACACTCCGCTAGATTAGCGTATTACTTGGTCAACTTAAGCGCCTTACGAATCTTAGCGCCAGCCTCCTCTAGCTCGCTCCGTTCGGGCTTCTGGAAGTAACGTTCCGAGAAACGAAGTCCGAATCCGTCCCCTTTGTAGCGCGGGAAAACGTGGAGGTGCACGTGGAACACTTCCTGCATTGCCACCTCGCCGTCTGCTAGGAACAAGTTCACACCCTCGCACGGAAGCCCGCTGCGCCTTAGCGCTTTCGCGATTCGCTGCGCGATCCGGAAGAGTTGTGCGCCGATCTCTTCATCTAAGTCTGAGAGAAACGCCACTTGCTCGTTGGGGACTACCAGAACGTGACCCGGGTTCACCGGTTGGATGTCCATGAATGCAGAGACCGTATCGTCGCGGTATACGAATGTAGCAGGTGCCTCTCCACTAAGGATCTGGGCGAAAACCGTTTCTGTCATATGGCTAACTCACCGGCATTGCGGCATAACTATTAATTCAACGTCAGATCTGCTGTCTAATAGCCTTGGCTAGGATCGTAAACGTCAAAGTTGACAGATAACCGTCCTATTCACAGAAATTATCTATCATTTCTGTTGTGTCAGTACATGATTAAATCGCGCTGTACTAGTGTCTCAAGACCACCGGATACTGTTGGCGAACCCTGAAAGTGGCGAAAACTCGGTATTCTGAGGCTAGTCGCTAGTCATCAGGAGCGCGATCGCCGATGTCGATCAAGTCGCAACCGATAGCCGAGATACCCGCCCTTACCCAGCAAGTTGCCAAAGTCGCCTTTCCAAAAGGCAACCCGTACCTAACGCTGCGCGATGAACTCGGCACCGTCTTTGAAGATACAGACTTCACAGAGTTGTTCTCAAACACAGGCCAGCCAGGACTTCCACCGTGGCGACTGGCACTGATAACGCTGCTGCAATTCCGTGAAGACTTATCAGACCGCCAAGCGGCAGAATCCGTTCGCTCGCGCATCGACTGGAAGTACTTGCTCGCGCTAGAGCTAACCGACGAAGGGTTCGACTTCAGTGTCCTGAGTGAATTTCGCAAACGCTTAGTAGACAAGGGACAAGCGAGCCTTTTGCTAGACAAACTATTGCAGTGCGCCCAAGAGAAAGGTCTGCTCAAAGCGCGAGGTAAACAACGCACAGATGCCACCCGAGTAATCGCCGCCATCCGCAAGCTCAACCGCCTAGAGCTAGTGGGCGAGACCATGCGAGCCGCGCTGAATGAACTAGCCACTATCGCCCCCGAGTGGTTGAAAACCATTGCCCCGAAGCGCTGGTACAGCCGCTACGGGCGAAGAGTAGAGGATTATCAACTGCCAAAGACAGAAGGCAGGCGAAACCAATACGCTCAAAAGGTTGGCAACGATGCCTACTACCTACTTTCTTGCTTAGAAGAGTCAGAGATTGCCAGTTGGCAGGACCTACCGCAGATCAAAGCCTTGCAGCTCGTGCTAGAGCGCCACTATGAATACAACGCCGAAGCGCCTGAAGCAGAGCGCGTCCGCTGGAAATCAAAAAAGGAACTACCCCGCGCTAAGGAAGGCATGGAATCACCCTACGATATCGATGCTAGATTTCGGTCCCGGCGCGGGGTGAACTGGGTAGGCTACGCGGTACATTTCAGTGAGACCTGCGATGATGACCATTGTCACCTGATTACTCATGTAGAAACAACAGATGCGAGCGTGCATGAATCGCAGCGGACAGAGGAGATTCACCAAGCACTGATAGATAAGCAGCTATCGCCCGCAGAGCACTTTGTTGATTCTGCCTACGTCAGCGTAGAACACATATTAAACGCGAGAGAACAACAGATTGAGATAGTCGGGCCGTCCCGCCAGAACGCTAGCTGGCAGTCAAAAAAGAAAGGTGCATACGACGAGTCCTGGTTCAAGATTGACTGGGAAGCCGAGAGTGTCACTTGTCCAGAAGGCAAGCAAACGCAGAGCTGGAAGATGCGAACGCGGCCCGAAGGTAGAGACTATATCCAGGCTCGGTTCAGTCAGTCAGACTGCAAAGACTGTATTGCCAAAGTAATCTGTACAAAAGGCGCACAGCGAACGCTCTCGTTTTTACCACAGCCAGAGTACGACATCCTCCAGCGGATCAGATTTAGGCAAGGGCGGCTAGAGGGAAAGAAGCGCTACGAGCGTAGAGCCGGAATTGAAGGCACTCTATCGCAAGCTGTCAGACGGTTTGGGCTGCGGCGCTCTCGCTACTGTGGACTAGAGAAAACCCACCTACAGAGCATAGCCATCGGCGCAGCCGTCAACCTCGACCGGCTAATCAACTGGCTAAACGGTGTACCGCTAGAGAAAACCCGAGTGTCTCGATTCAAAGCGCTAGAAGTTGCCTGAGTTTGAACAAAACAACAATATCAGAGAAATAAAGAACAATTACCCAGATAGCTAAACCGTAACACTGACAGTTACTTCAATGCTTTTTCTAGTAATTTTTCACCTGCCTCTTTGAGTGAACCGTCACCGTTGACGTAGGTATAGAGCGTGGCAGTAGAGACGCCTAATCTGTTGGCAACTTCTCTAGCAGACGTACTCGGGTCACTCATCGCCTGCATCGCCATCTGCACAGCGGTGGCGTCTATCTTGCGGGGTCGTCCGCCCAAGCGTCCCCTGGCCCGAGCCGCTTTTAGCCCTGCTTTTGTTCTTTCTGAGATGAGTTCTCGCTCGTACTCTGCTAGTGCCGCAAAAACAGCAAAAAACACACGCCCATTAGCTGTCGTGGTATCAATCTCTGCGCCTGCTCCTGCGAGTACCTTGAAGTTGATCTGTCGCTGTCGTAGGTCGTCAATTGTTTCTATTAGATGCTGAAGGTCGCGGCCCAGTCGATCTAGTTTCCAGACAATCAGCGTATTACCAGGTTGCAGCGCTTTCATACAGGCAGTCAGGCCGGGACGTTTAGCGCTTTTTCCTGACACACGATCTTTGTAGATGCGATCTTCGCTCACACCAGCTTTCAATAAGGCGTCTTTTTGAAGATCGAGAGATTGAGAGCCGTCTGCTTTTGACACCCGTGCGTAGCCGATGAGCATAGAACTTGTCTAAGAGTGCTAAGAAAGATAAAACGGTGGGGGTTTATCTAGCTTTGAATTCTAGACGAGTTTCTTTACGCTATTCAAGCACTAATCCATGGCAATTCAGATGTGCTCAGAAAACGCTCGTTTTCTGAGCGAACATATGTACTAAAAATGGTTCGCCAACAGTATCCCACCGTTTTTGAGACACGCCGACGAAAAAGCAAAAAAGCTGCTTTTAGAGCCGTTTTTGTGTGTCAAAAGATGTATTAAAATCAAAGTGTCAAAAGTAAATTCACTTTATGAGTTTTAAGACAGTAAAGGATGACTGCTCCAGAGTTTCGACTGCTGACCAAAACATAGAGTTTCAAACGGATGCTCTGAAGCAGGCAGGCTGCGAGAAAATTTTTAGTAATCACGGCGAAAGCAGAGCGAATGGGTCTCGACAAAGCGTTTGAGCATATCTACAAGAAGGGCACGCTAGCATTTGAAAGGTCGACCGTTTGGGTCGCTCGTTGAGCCACCTGCTGAGCATTGTCAAAGATTTTAAGCAGTGAGACATACACTTCGCTAGCATCCAGAATAGCTTCGATACCTCTACCAATTCAGGGAAGATATTGTTTTCGGTCATAGGGTGCTGCAGTTAGCTAGGCAGGCCGACTCATGACGCTCTGCCTAGCTAACTACAGCACTCCAGCTTAGTGAAGGAATAATTTAACTGACGTTATGATAGGGCTTCGAGGTTGTATACAAAGCCTAGTGATATGAGTAGCCCCCTCAATGAGCCGCTGATTGTCGACGACCATGCTATCCAGTTCCATGTCATGTCTGGGCCGGTCAAAGGCGTTCAAAAATACGTTTCAACAAAGACAGTTGGCTTCTTTCCTTATTCGTTTACTCACGGTAAGACAGTTATAGAATTCACCCTTCAACAGAAAGGAAGGACTAATGCCATAACGCGAAATCCCTGGATAAGAGTGCACCCTTTAGATGATCGGCTTCAAGTCTTGGAGGGTCAGTATATCTCTGGCATTTGGATCAGTGTCGGCAATCAAAAGAGCGAGTGGCTTAGGTTAGTCTGCCACGATACTCATTGTTCACATTGGTTATATACCTACAGACGAGAGCTTTTTGACCGTTTCAATCTCATTAAGCCTATATCAACTAGAAAGGTCGAAAAACTCTCGTCTGCAATGGTGGCTTTCACAGGTGCAGGAGTACCTCTTCTACTACTCATTTGGCTCGCCCGCGATAATTATTTAGTGTTTACCGAGCTCCTTTCAATGACCTTCATGCTTTCAATGGCCTTCATTGTTATTTTGGCATGTATGTTCTTAGTGCTTACCACCTGGAAGAGGCATAACAAAAAACAGTATAAGAGAGAAGAAATTATTAGCAGGATGATAGACAGCAAACTTAGCGAAATGGCCAAAGAGCTACTGCGATCTGGATCAGTGATAGAGCTAGCACGATTCAACCATGGAGTTAATCAATAAGGTCTCGCCTAGCTAACGTCACTACCCCAAGGAGCTGGGCGAGAGCCAGGTAAAGGTGGCGACTCCCTTGGAAGGCTTCGCCATCGCACTGGCGAAAGAAGGAGAGCTGACGATCAATGAAATCTGTGAGCAGCTCGGCTGCTCGCGCTCTACCTACTATCGGCAGGTAGCTCCAATTCTAAAAGAATCTAATGAAGCGAAGCTGTAGGTATCATTGGCGAATAGTAGTAGCAATATTAGGAAGCAGAATGAATTGAGAACCTACTATGCTACGAAGACTGAGCAAATCGGCATAGATTAATAGCAACGATAGCGCCAACAGCCTTGATTATCAAAAGGAGCCTTGACATGAGCTATGTCCAAGAACTACGCGCTTTAGTAGGATCTCGGCCAATCATCGTTCCTGGAAGTGCTGTACTCATGTTTGATCGTCAGCACCGACTACTTCTTCAGCACCGACGAGATAATAAGCAGTGGGGACTGATTGGCGGAAGTATGGAGATTGGAGAGTCTTTAGAAGAAACCGCTAGGCGCGAAGCTTTAGAAGAGACAGGATTAGAAATAGATGTGCTGCAATGGTTTGGGCTATTTTCAGGGAAGGAGCTGGTCTACGAATATCCCAATCGCGACGTGGTTGCAAACGTGGTTGCCGTTTATACAACGCGACAGTTTAGAGGAGAACTGAAAGCCAATAAGGATGAGGCAAGTGCAGTCTGTTTCTTTCATCTAAAGGAACTGCCGATGAACCTGAGTCCACCGGACAAGCCCATAATAGATAAGTATCTTCGTAGCCTAGAATAGTTGCGCCCCCGGCAAACAGTCGAACGCATAGAGAAGATCTATAATCAATGGGCCTGCAAATCCATCCTTTGGCCGGATGATCTAGTTTTCTGGTGGACAGAATGATTATCGTATCTGGGAAAATATATGTAATACCAGGCGAGCGCGATACCTTTATGGAAGGTTCGATGGAGTCAATTAAGGCAGCACGGCGTACAAAGGGTTGCAGAGCCTTTGTCGTCGGTCCTGACGTAGTTGAACCAGACCGAGTCAACATCTATGAAGAATGGGATTCAAAAGAAGACTTATCAAACTTTAGAGGTTCAGGCCCTAGCTCTGACATTAGTAGTTTGATAAAGGATGCTAACGTCAGCGAGCATTACATTAAAGATACCAGCCCTGATAGTTGACGAACCAAGCTCAAACTAACGGCAGCAACCAACGTTCCACTGTTTCTTAGAAGTTTTGAGACAGCTACTTTGAGACATGCAACGAGACATGTTTTTTGTGAGTGCCGAAAGGTCTAGGTTTTGGTCCTGTGAGCTAATTTTGTACGTCAGCAAGAAATGGAATATTGTGAGCGGGCGTTGGAGAGAAGCCTCAGCTCATTGTTGTTGCTTGGCAACACCGCAGCTAGCCGTGTGACTGAGTTGTTCTTGAAACATAAAGATAATGCTACTAATGGCAATAAGCCCCACGCCAGCTAGTCTATAGGTTTCTTCTAATCCGACAATTTTGCTCATCATCTGGCTAACGAATGGAGAGACGAACTGCCCAAGAAAGAAGAAAGCACTCAGCCCACCAATCAGCTTACCTCTGATGCTCTTAGGCAAAATTTGAGAAATCCAGACCGTCAGATTAGGTATCAGCAGTCCGAGACCAACTCCCGCAGGTATCAGCGATAGCAAAACTACCCTGTAGCTATCGCTGAGGGCCAGCCCAATATAAGCTGATCCCATAAATCCTAGAGATAGCGCGAGAAGGACGATAAAGCTAAGCCGTTTCCTGATCTGCCTAAAACTGATAGAGGCGAATGCACTACATAGTGTCGTAAAGGCAAGTGCTAAGCCGCTACGAGCTTCCTGCACACTACCGAGTGTCTTCAGGTAGAAAGGAATTTGAACCGGAATGAAGTAAAAAGCGACTTGTGATAAAAAAGCACACCCATAGATGAAAGCTAGAAAGTAAAGGGATAGGGGCGCAGCTGGCGCTTCCTCATATTTCTTTTCTTTCGAGAGCCTTCGCCTTGGCTCAGGCAAAAACCTTGTTATGCCCGGAACTATCAGCCACCCATACAGGTAAAAAAGAAAAGGAAATCGCCAATTGATTTGAGCTGCGAAACCACCCAGGGAGAAGAAGAGAACGCCTCCTATACCGATGAATCCAGCTTGTAATCCAAGAAATGCAACCCTTTTTCCGCCTTGATAGTAATCTGCAACTAAAGTGGTTGTACTGATAGTGACACCTGCAACTGCTAGCCCCAGTAGCGCACGGCTTGCCAAGATAGCTGTTAGCGAGTCTAAGAAAAAGCCAGCGATGCCAGCAATTCCGTAAATTACAGAAGCAATGACTAACAAGTGTTTTCTGCCAAATCGGTCAACAATATAGCCAGCGATGGGTGAGCCTACCACAATGAACAATGCTGGCATAGTAAGCACATATCGGACCCAGAAATCAGCATTCTCAACACCACTAAAATGCACTTGCATTGCGGGTAAAGACGGCGAGATCGCAGCAGTTGCCAAAGGCGTCAAAGCGCTTGAAAGAAGCAGCGTAGTCTTAACGGACAATGAATTTGTATTGGTCATAGGTGGCGACTCTTTTCACAAAACAGGCATGTCTACTGGTGAGTCGGCCATTCTTGATATAGCTTTTCAGCATGAAACATAATTTCTTCCTTCGGTAAGCGCATCTTAGGCTTTTCTCTGGGATAGAGACTTTCGATAGTGGTTGAATCTTGCTCAACAATCTTGTCCGTTGATTTGAGGAAAGAATTGCACAATGCCTTGCCAACTATCGGGAGCTTGAATAGCGGGCTTTTCCATTTCGCATAGGTTATGACGAATGTTCTGGTAGAGACCTCAGATTCAGGGTAAAGAATGAAGAACTGAGCAATGTCTCCTACATCAAGTAAGGCTTTGAAAAGCGTGGTTGAAGGGAACGTGTATTCCAACTCGCTGTCAATTGTCTTGGGAAGCGTCAGCAGTGCAGGATTCTCTACTATGTCGCTGAAGGAGTTTTCTGCGCGAATAAAAGTCTGCCGCACCTTTGCATAATACTCATCATCCTCAAAGCTATGCACCGGATTATCCCGAATCTGAAAGTTCTCGCGATGAGTGCCATTCTGGTGGTTATAGTCGTAATTGATTTTGATAGCTGTCAGAAAATCAGTGCCAATACTGGCTTCACCTGATACGCCCAAGAACTCTAAATCTTGAGTCCGCTCTTTGATTAGAGCTGGAATCTCAATTTGTGGCTCATGTCCACCATATGTCCAGATGAGATCGTCCTGAACAATTAGCTCTAACGGCGGCACCAGCGGTTGACGACTTGGCTGACCGTTATCAATGTATCGACCTTCTTGATCAAACTCACGTGCGTGAAAAGGGCAAGCAATGGTGTTGCCTGCTTTGCAAATCCATCCATTAGAAAGGGGGGCCTGCATGTGCGGACAGACATTGCTCAATGCTGAGATTTGACCGTCTGCATTCTGCCAGAGTACATAATCTTGTCCGTTAAGCCTGATCTTGCACGGCTTATTCACATCGAGCATTGAACGGTGGGCAATCAGCCACGGAGCGCCGGGAAGAACCGAGAACATAATCTTAGATATAACTAACCATCTAGTTAGTTTGTAACGCGATGCTGTTCCCTATGTCAACAATTAACTAGATGGTTAGTAAGTTATCCTGTTCAGGTATGCAGTAGGCTGCCAGCATGTAAGATGTCTGCTGTGCTTTTCATATGCGGTAAAGGCGATGGGAAAAGTAACATCTAAAAAGAAAGAAAGAGCAGCTAGTACCTCGCCCCGTCGAACTCGCGACACAGAGGCAACTAAAGCTCAAATTTTGAATGCTGCCGAAGAAGAGTTTGCGCGGCATGGCCTAAGTGGCACTCGAACTGAAGCGATCGCAGCAAAAACAGGTGTGACGAAGGCAATGATCTTCTATCACTTTGGAAATAAGGAGAAGCTATACAGGGCAGTCCTCAAAAGGCCATGTAGTGATGTGATTCAGGCTTTTGAAACGTTGGACCTCGAACAACAAACGGCTGAAGTGGCCCTCAGCCGTTTGATTCGTGCTGCTATTGAATACTGTGTTGCCTATCCGCATCGCGGCAAAGTCTTGTTTCACGAAGCGAATCAAAATCAGGGCCGATACTTTCAAAAAGAAGGGGGCTGGCAGCCTGCCATTGACTACATCAGTAATCTGCTTGAGCGTGGTGTCGCAGAAGGGAGTTTTCGACCGCTTGACCCGTTTATCACGACTGCTCACATTATGGGCATCTGTAGTTTCTATTTCGACGCTCGCGAAAACCTAAAGTATGCTGCGCCGGAAAAGGATTTACTGAGTCCAGATATGGTTCAAGCACATATTGATGGGGCCATTGCCCTAGTTATTGCAGGCGTGAAAAATCATTAGACAGTAGATTTGAGACCTTATGGTACATGGATAGAGGTTTTTCGAGAGTTGATTAGCAAAGACACCGTGTCGCAAAAACCTTTCTTCTGAGACACTGTATCTCACGGTTCGCTGAAAAATATAGGAGAATGATAAATAGCTCAATTCCTGTCTAGAATTGCATTATAGCTAAGCGATGGCCGAATTAGTCAGTAACGAACGCGTCGATGATATCCCGCTGTTGCTAAGCCAGATGCAAAAAGTAGGACTCAGCGAGCTAGTCGATGAGCACTTTGAGACCCACGGTAACTGGAAGGGGCTGAGCCTGGGCAAAGTGGTGATGGGTTGGTTGTCCTATATTCTTTCGCAAGGAGACCATCGACTTAATCAAGTAGAAGCCTGGGCAGCCGGATTAAGTCACACCTTAGAAACCTGCCTGGATGGGTCAGTGCGGCCCTTAGATTTCAGTGATGACCACCTGGCAACGGTGCTAGACGAATTGAGTGACGACTTATCGTGGGAGAGCTTCGAGGGTGGGTTGAATCGACAAACGGTGCGGGTCTATGACTTGAGTGTAGAGACGGTGCGGCTAGATACAACAACTGCCAACAGCTACCGAGCACCCACGACAGACGGGTTATTTCAGTTTGGTCACAGCAAAGATTATCGGCCTGATTTGCAGCAGGTGAAGATATCGCAAGCGGCCTTAGATCCCTTAGGACTGCCTGTCAGTACAACAGTGGTGAGTGGGGTTTGAGTAGTAACGGAACAGAAACCTGCGCTAAGGCTATATCCGTTGCCACGCTTAGCTTACAGCCTAGTAAAACGGTTCATTTGGGTCATCAGGGTTTCGCAGCGGCCTAAACCCGCCTGCTTTGATAGTCTCAGCTAGCTCGAAGTAATAACGCCCGAGCATATTTATATGGATGTGCCCCAGCGGCGACAACCGAGCAATGTCATCAGGATCGATCTCTAAGCCCTGAGCGCGGAGGTGATCAAGGGCTCTATCCATGTACAACGTATTCCAAAGGATGACGGCATTGGTGACCAGCCCCAGGGCATTGAGTTGATCCTCCTGTCCCTCACGATAGCGCTGCCGGATCTCCCCTTTGTTGCCATGACAGATCGCCCTGGCCAAACTGTGTCGGCTCTCGCCTCGATTGAGCTGGATAAGAATGCGCCGCCGATAATCTTCATCATCAATGTAGTTCAACAAATACAACGTCTTCGCCACCCGCCCCAACTCGCCAATGGCCTTGCCCAACGTAGACGGCTTCCCGCCCTTCTGTAGCACTCGCATAATTTCTAAGGCACTGACCTTCCCAAGCTTCA
>CALDSK010000063.1 GCA_937911865.1 uncultured Synechococcus sp. | reverse complement strand
CTGCACAAGCTGAAGCGGATAGGCAAGCTGCTGCACAAGCTGAAGCGGATAGGCAAGCTGCTGCACAAGCTGAAGCGGATAGGCAGGCTGCTGCACAAGCTGAAGCGGATAGGCAGGCTGCTGCACAAGCTGAGGCACGAGAACGTGCTGAAGCTGAAGCCAGAAGACGAGATTCCGTATGTATTTTAACTATCACTAACTCCCTTGTCTCACTTAACAGTGAACCCCAAAATTTCAGCCAGGAACTTGCCAGCGTGAGCCCAGGTGAATACATTCCTGTCGATTACACGGTTACGAATTTTGGTGGCTTAAGCAACGATGGGTGGTTTTTAATCGAGGCTGAGGGGCGTAGAGGATGGATCAAGGACAATACATGGACTATCGATTCAAAAACAAGAGCTTGCCAGTAGATAAAAACATAGAGAACCTCAGTTAAGATCTCTGACATGGCAACATCTTCCAGGCACTGCCAAAAAACAGAAAATCGGCAAGATTTGTTAAGCTTGCGCCGATCGCTAGAGAATGCACTTACTTTATCAAAGGTTTCCACGGCGAGTAATAGACCACATTGGCACATCTTAAGGCATGGTTTAAAAATGACTGATTTTATGTAACACTTGCAGCACAAAATAGATCGTCATCCAGACGATCCCTCTCACTGATTGCGTCATCTTCTAGGCTCTTTGAAACCGCTCGAAACCTAGCAGCTCTAGCCAGTGTGGATGGACTTCACCTGTCAGCAATTGCTTTGGACTTTTACCCACCCGTTCAGGCACCTGGGAGCGCATAAACTGTCGGTGATTGAGAAAAAACTGGAGAAGGTTTAGATAGTCATCACCCAGGCTTCGGCGCAGAAAGAAGTAATTGCGTAAACGAGAGTTGAGATTCTCCACCATAGAGCTGGCTCTCGGCGTCTCTTCAAGCGTTTTCCTGACTGCCTCCATGACGCTATGAAATTTGCCAGAAAGCTGACTGTGCAACTGATTCCATCGTTGCCAATAGGCATTGGAAGTCTTGTGTTTACGGTGCAGCAAACAGACCTCTCGTACGGCCTGTAATGGGAGTCTAAAGGAGTCGGCAATGTCCGACAGCTTCTGATCGAGAACACCAGAAAACGCCAGCAGCTGATCGCGCTGACTGCGTAGCGCCTTTCTGAGCTTTCGGATAGCAGGGTAGCGTTCATCTTCTCGCTGTTTCAGTTCTGTCACGATGAAGTCGAAGAGTTCCTGACGGACTGCCAGCGGTGGCCCAGCCAGGGCTAGCACATCATGAGAGAACCAGCCCAAGAGCGTTTTGACATCCTGAGTCAGACAGACCAATGCTTGCTCTCGTTGTTCAGCCAGAAGCTGTTGACTAAGCAGTTTCTGCGCCACAACCTCTTTTAAGCTAGTATTGGCCATCTTCTGAGCCTGTTTCAGTAACCGTGCTGGCCCACCTTGCACGCGACGAACCAGACCATTGGCAACTTGCTCAAACTGCTGTTGGATATGGAACACGTCGCCGTGGCAGGGCACTGCTGGCATCGCCGCTTTCTGCCCCGCCCGCAGCCCACTGCCACCATCAGCAATCGTGTAGTCTGGATCGAAGCCTTGCTCCATTGCATCCAGTAGATGGTAGCCCCAAGTGTCTTCGTCACGGCGTTCAACACTTTTGAGCAAGTAGCAGTAGGTAGAAGCCGCATCGACACCCACTAGTACCGGTTTATCGGCGTGAAATATTTCGTCCTGGAGGCCGACGTTAATCCCTGAGAGGTTTTGAGAGTGATTGACCTCAGCTGCTTTCTCAACCGTCGCTTGCAGCCGATTGTGGATCGTGCCGACACTGATGGATATGTCGAATAAATCGCGCAAGAGCTCCACTACCCCGCGATACGAGCTGTGGCAGATCAGTACCAAGCCCAGTATCAGCTGGAATAGCCAGTGCTTGGTCACGGGCAGATGAAACAGTACATCATCATCGCCTTGGGACGGTGAAAACGACTCATCCAGCGCTTGCTGTGCCTTGTCTCCCTGCTGGTACACAAACTTCCGACTGACTTGATGCTGGTCTGCTAGGTGGCTAATTGGAACAGTACGTGCGACCGCTTTGAGCCCGATTTCCTTCCGCGTAGCGGGAGATAGACAGGCGGCAACGGATAGGGCTGGATTCATGGAAGCGATCGCACTCAGAAGGGATAGCCATTTAGCCTACTTGAGTGCAGCGAAAGTGTAACCTCGTTCTGAACCTGGCCGTGCAGCCGTAGCTCGGCTGCGACTATGTGTCCATATCCAGTTGAAATAACTGACCGCGAGCCGTGCTGTGACCTCTGTCTGCGTCCATTGTTTGCCAAACTTATTCTGACGCCGATGCCACCGTCCAGTCTGCTGACGAACAATGCCGTTGGTGCGCTCTAGTCTTTGCGTATTTTCTTTCCCAATGATGTGCGTTACTTCCGGTGGCAAGACACGTTCATAACCGCCCCAGTCATCTGTATACCAAGTCTTACAATCTGTTTTTCCTTCTGTGTTGGCTACCAACTTCGATAGAAATACGTCAGTGTGTTTCCCGACTCTCATGCCCATAATTAAGCCACTCTCTTGAGCTAGACTCAACCCAATCCAACAATCTCCTTGCGTTAAGTCTTCTGGGGCACATTGTTTTTGCTTTTTTTCACAAATGACCACATTTCATCCGCTATCACTTGCTCTGTTTCAATGTCTTTAACTTCTTCGTTGTGAATAAGTTGAGCCTTTTGGCTAGACGCTCTGACCACATCGACAACGGTGTTGTAGGCATGTTTTGTCAGCCGAGCAATCCCCCTTAAACTGACGCCCTCAGTGTGAGCTTGAAGAATGCTTTCGATATCTGCTGGCGTCAACTGACGCCGATAGTAGAGGGTATCGATAGTGTCTGTAAAAGTTTGACGGCAGTTAGGACACCGAAATCGTTGATGTCCGGCGCTAGTTTTACTATGCTTGTGAGCTTTAGGATGCTCGCAAAAAGGACACTCCACCTTATCAATCCTGAATGTTGCCCCTCCATCTTACCTAGACCACTCTTGATTGACGCACAACCAAAACATCTTAGGCTCTTTGAAAGAGGTATTCTAAGACACATAATAAGACACATTTGCAGTACGTCACGAAAGGTATGGGTTTTGATGCACGAAGACTATATCTAGCTTAGTAAGGTTCCTCAGCTAGATACTCAAACAAAACTAGCTCTTTAGGAGAGAGAGTGCTCTCTCCGCGAAGATTACTGCCCCAACTAGAAAACTTCAGCAGCTCTGGCTTCACTTCTTCTCTCGCCGGTACAAAGGTTACAGTGCAGAGTTCCGGTATATTGCCACGGAAAACAGTCTTTGCAGAATAGTCAAACGCTTGCTGATATTTCTCAGTGCTTAAAATATCACCTAGGGTCCACGTTTTCAGCTCGAATAGTAGCTTGTACTGCCCAGGTGGCAAGTCAATACGGTCAGTATCATCAATGCTCCCTCCAACTGTTAGATAACCCTCGTCAGGGACTTCGAAAGGAAGGATGATCGCTCTACTCGATTCCGTGCGCATCCTAGCCTTATCTGTCTGAACAACTTTCAGCCAACCATTACCGTAGCGAAAAGGAAAGAAGATACAGTTCGGGTACCAAGTAAATCCCTGCACTCTACTAATGTTAGGGGCCATACTGGATGGGTCGCCATAGGTTAAGGGCGGCTGTAGAATAAACAGATTTTTACCAACGCTTGAACAGTCGAATCTCTTGTCTATTAGTAATTGCATCACTGATTTCGGTTCGAACAAATGAAAGAGATGCCTACTAATTTACTGGCAGACACCCCTATCGATCTATCAATTAAACTGTGGTCGGCTCTAGATCAAGTGTGTTTCTACCGGGGGGCTGAGACACGTAATATTGAGGATCTAGAAGCTGTTCCCCTCTACCAAAAATGTTAACGAAGGCGAGCGTTTCACTGCCTACGCTCAGACGAGCGCCGAAATTAACCTTTCCGATACCGCCTGGAAAGTCTGGATAGGTAGGCGTCGTCCCATCCTCAAAAGCACCACTAGTGATGACGTCAATAGTGAGCTGCTCGAACGTCAGACCATCTAGTAGCGCGATGCGATCACTAACATCGAAATCGGCTACTGAGTCAATACCCTCACCGAGTTTAAGATTAAAGGTATCACTACCTGAGAAATCTCTATCTGCATCGTCACCGAACAGAACATCTACGCCAGGACCGCCGTAGAGAATATCGTCGCCTTTGTCACCATAGAGTATGTCGTTATCAGCCTGGCCCAGCAGCTGATCGTTGCCTCCTTTGCCACCTAACCGGTCATCACCATCACCTCCTAACAGAATGTCGTCATCACCTTCTGTCGGCCCAGGCGGACGAGTTCCTTCACCTCTTAGAACGTCGTCACCGCCGAATCCGTATATAACGTTGCTCTGCCCTCTGCTGCCAACAAGCGGACTAGTATCGTTGTTGTCAGCTCCGTCGGTGCCATAGATCCCAAAGAAGTTCGTTGCGCCACCTATCAGGCCGTAGTTGTCGTCTGTGGCACCAAAATCGATGTTAAAACCATCCTCGATTCTCTTACCACCGTAATTTTGTATCTGTGAACCATACCGCCCACCTCCTGTTGCGTTGTCCGCACCAGGAATTATACGAGTGCTGTAGTTAGGAAGCTCACCATCTGCATCGAGAGCGGTTCTTGGAGGAACTTCGTCTACCTCAAACCCTATGGGCTGAAAACCGTTCCTCTCTATGTATGCAGCTACATTAGTGGTTCCTCTATCATTGGACCCATTACGAGATACTGTCAGTATCGATTCTCCTAAGTTTTCGTCTATGCTATCCAGAACGTGTCTGGCTGAAAACGGTTCTGTATCTCCTTCTATTAGCACTAAGGGCAATCCAATTGTGCTAGCTGCTACCTGATTAGGGTCTAATTCACCAACAAATCCTGTATCGCCAAGTAAGATATCAGATTCACGAAATTCCACTCGGACTGTATTCTTCGCATCTACGGTTCCCACGTTGCGAGCTACGACCTTGAACTCATTGGCACCAGGCCCAACTAGAAAAGGAATGTCCGTGCCTTCCGCTGTCAACACCACGTTCTCAGCTATCAGTTCATCATTTAACAGAACGTTAACACTATCACCATCGACACTTGAACCATTGTCGAATAAGGTAGCTACCGTATCTTCGAACTTTAGAACGCTATTGTAATTCTCGTTTCTTCCTGCCATGTCTATACCTTGCTATGAGAAGTTTAGTGAAGGGACGATCTTCTCGAATGCGTCATGCGGGGCAATGAGTAAAGCCTCTTGTCTTTAATGCGAGGGGTTGCTACCTTGTCCGGCGCTTATGTTCGAACGGAGCTTAAGTATAGTGGAGCGGAACCTAAAGCTTTCTCTTGGGCTATAGGTATCAAAGAGGAAGAAATCCTGAACCACCTACTGACAGTAGGATGGATAGATTACTACGAGCAAAAAAATCATTCAGAAGAGTTAAGAGAGCACACAGCATACACTTCTTTTTACTCTAGCCGTTTACACCTATGTACTGACGAGAACAAACATCGAAGTAGTCATTTCTGCTGAATGGAAGCGGGTTTTCTTATTAGTCTGCGTATAGACTGGAGAAATTTCTACTTCTAAGGCTGAGATGCTTTACCGTTGATAGTTCTATTACCCTGACAATTGAATAGATCCGAGAGAATTACTGTATAAACCTTATATCAAGCGGCTTTCCAGAAACGCCTTGCCTATTTAGACGCCGAAGTAATATTTCCAAGAATCTGTGCTTATTGAAGAACTATATTTAGATTCAGCGATACCCTTACCCCTTGAACAACCATTAATAGAATCTAAGATAATGAGCCTATCTATCAAATCTTCTCGGCTTCTACGCAAAAGCGAGGATAAGGGCCAACGAATCCTTTATCCTCAACTGCGAAATCACCAGCCCCTTCCGCTAGAGTGATCGCAGCAGCCTGTGGACATCTAGCAAAGGCTCTTCAGGGAGCACTCTAGCGGGAGGACGCAATTTGTCTGACTTATAGATCGCATTAGCAGAAGAATTCGTCCTGTACTAAGCGATAAGACAAAAGCTTTCGAAATAGACAGGAAGGGCGTTTCATAGGCTAACCACAACTCACAAAACTCCTATGAACGAGCTTAATATCTTACGCACAAGATTGCAGCCATACCATGGTTAGCACGGAGCCCGTACGCTGTTCGCTGTGGTCTTTCTCATTGCCCTGTTCCAGGTCAAGACCGTCAACCTCAGCGAGTTAGCAACCGCCTTTCTGGGACTAGCCAAGCCTGAGTCGCACTACAAACGACGACAGCGATTCTTCCACACTTTCGTAATGGACTATGCCCTCATCGCTCAGTTGGTAGTGGCTTGAATCGCAATTCGGTGAACCTTGGGTACTGGCCGTAGACTACGCATAGTGGGATATCAGCACGACACCGGTCAACATCTTAACGCTTGAAGTGTGCACGAAGTTGTCTTTACCTAATACGCCACACCTCTGCCAAATCATCTACAAATTGAGAAGCTGCATCTTTAGACAGCATAATAGTAATTTTTTGATTCTCAAACATGGTTAATTCGATACGCCTGATACCTTTGTTGGCCATCTTGTAAGCAATTGAGCGCAAATCATCGTCAATACTGACTTCGTCATTCGGCTTTTGTAGCTCTGACATCTGTTACCTCTTCACTGCTGTTAACGCTGCCAAAGACTTGGAACAGCATTACAGCATATAGTACACTTGTACCGCATGCTTATCCAGCACAATCAGTACGTCAAACTTACTGATATGGCTTAGAAAAATTGACGACAGGCGTTAGAAAAGGACTCTGGCCCAGAAGTTACGGCTTCGCTTAAAAGGCCCGCGTGTAGAGCAGATAAATATTGGCCTATCAGCCTGAAAGCCTCTCATCGTAGTACTTTTAGTGCCAAGCATTGATGCTCGGCCTGAATCGGCTGTGTTCAGAAGAAACGCTTCAAAGTACGGGAAACTCGTTCGCACTGGAGCATCAAGAATCCTTAAGTGCCGAAATTTTTCCCATGCCTAGAAAAAGGCCATCGTGCGTTGCCATAACTTCGGACATAAAATCGGGGAAGCCTCTGCCCTCTTTCTAGCGAGTCAACGCGACGCCTTACTATGTCTCAATCCAGAATTCTTCAGTTCTGCTATCTGCTTGAGACACAAATGGCATTCAATCTTGAGAAGGTACTGGAGGATAGAGTGTTCGGTCGAATCCTCAAAAACTTAAACGAGCAACCGCTACCCTGGCTAGAAGAGGAGAAAGAACCCGCTACAGAACAACTTTCATTAGATGTCCCTGAGCACAATGTCGTTCTTCCTAGCGCCCACCAATACCAGATATACATCGGTCCTTTTAGAACATCCGATGTTTTAGCCTTCTGGCAAGCACGGCTATCAGACCCGCCCGAAGTATTTCCTGAGCTGATTGCCGAAAGCGATCACCTCTCTTGCTACGGCACTTTCCGCATCAGTGGGGAAGGACACCTCATCGAAGATAGTTTAGAACTGTCTGGTGCACCGTATCTACTAGGATTAGCGCAGAGCAGGCTACCCGTAGACATCGCTGAGCAATGGGACTTCAGCGAGCTGTCAGATGTCAAGGGGGTAAACGTGACGCGACAGTCGGTTGTCGTAAAGGGTGACATTTAGCAGAGACATTGAAGACTCACATTGAGACTTGGAAGGCAGAATGACGGGTCTGCACTCAGCATAAAACGACAGCTAGTGATCACAATGACAGAGCGTGATCCAGACGACAGAGCGCGATTCTTTGAGAATCGCTACGCGATCGCCTACAGCGCATCGAAGATGATCGCCTAGAGGCGTCGCGCCTCGGCTGACCGATTCCAGCGGTGGTCAGCCTTCGTTTCGGGCGGTTGCCGTCTGCTGCCGATAGCTTTCAGCCTGGATTTCCAAAATGACAGCATGGTGGACCAAACGGTCAACCGCAGCAACGGTCATCATTGAGTCGGGAAAGATACTATCCCACTTGCTGAAGGGCTGATTGGCCGTAATCAACAAACTCTTGCGCTCATAGCGATGAGCAATCAACTCGAATAGAACAGATGTCTCCGCCTCAGACTTCTGGACATAGCCCAAATCGTCAAGAATCAGCAGGTCAAAGCGGTCCAGCTTCTTGAGTCTCGACGGTAGTAGTAACTGTTGCTTGTCATGCTGAAGTTGTTGCACCAGCACCAGCGCATTAAAGAACTTGACTTTCCGTCCCGCCTCAAGCATGGCTCTGGCTAGCCATACTGATAGGAGTATTATGCATACACCAGACGGCCCAAAAAGCAGACAGTTCATGGCTTTATCCAACCAGCTGTCGTCATCCGCTAGCTGCATCAGCGGCGCTGGGTTGAAGTTGGGACAATGGTCAAACTCAAAGCTGGTCAAACTTTTTACGGCGGGAAGCTGAGCTTCTTTGGTGGCCCGCTTTAGTCGCATTTGATTTCTTCTGTCTGCCTCCTGTTCGCATAAACTCAACAAAAATTGTGCATAAGACCATTGTTGCTGTAAAGCGAGGCTCTCTGTAGATTCCCAATGGGCCAGCATGTTGGTAAGCTTGAGCTGCTTGAGCAGGCTGCTTAACTGCTGATAGGGGCTGTCCGTGGGCGTCACAGTCTTGACTTTCTGTGTTGTCTGAGGCTTTGTTGCGACTGAGGAGTTGGTCATAGCTTTCTAGAGAATGTTGTTGAGTGTCTATCCGCGGTAGCTCGTCCGATAGGTCTGGCATGAACTGTTGTTGCAATCGCGTCAGCGTCAGATTACCTTGACTGAGTACCTGGTTAAGGTAGTCTGCGACCGCTGGCTCCACATCATAGGTGGCAGCAATATAGAGCGCTTCAACCATGAGGATGGAAGCATGGTCTCGCTCGAATTGTGTTATTAGTTTCTCCCAAATTTGAGAAAACTCAGTTGTTGGTAACAGGTCAGCTTGCCAGTTGCAAAAGAGGAACGCTCGCGGCTTTTTGCGTAAGCCTTCTATCAGGTGGCGATAGTTGATACAGCGCCCGCGCCGTCGCCCTTTTCCAGCTACTCGCATACGGGGCAGTTCAAACACTTGGTGCCGCGCCAGGTAACCCACTAGACGGTCGTGATAAAGGTGAATTTCGACCTGTCGCCCAATCAGTCTTGAGGGCACGCTGTAAAGGATGCAGCGAACGTCAATAGTGCTGTGACAGCTCACCTTGGCGCTGAGTACCTCATAATCAGCAACCCTACGTTTGGGCAGCGGTTGTAGCGCCTTTCGCTCTTGTTCAGACTTGGCTTCGCACTGACGGTTGAGGCCAGCCACAGCTTTGTCGATTACGGCCTGGTAGTCAGCAATACTGACAAAGTCGCTGCTGCCGCGCAGATAGATAGCTTGCTTAATCCGATTCTTCAGATGTCCGTGCGGACTTTCAATAGGGTCGAGTGACAGATCTCCCTGTCACCCTCCCGTTCAAAACCGTGCTT
>CALDSK010000062.1 GCA_937911865.1 uncultured Synechococcus sp. | reverse complement strand
GATCGCTGGTGACTGAACCCTCTGCGCGCCTGTTTCTGTTGACTGCTCTGTTGCGGACTGGGCCTCTTCGGTTTGAGGCGGTGCCACAACAGGTGGTGCCGTTTGGGCCTGTACGGGTAGAGTCCAGAGACTATTCGTAAGAAGTAGCGTAATAGCGACCGACGCAATCCGCTTAAAAAAGGTGCTGACGGTCGTTAGGCTAGGAAGAAAATTCATAGTAAGGTTCTCTCACTGAAAGTCTCTGATACAAAAGCGGTGTAAACCCGAGCTACAGGTATCCCTAGCGTCTATTCTGACAGCTGTTTTAAAACTGTGCAGTGTGGATGTACGACGTTGAGAGGTACGGTTGCTGCCATTGGCTGTGCTGGGTTGCTGCGCTCTGGCGCTATTATTGGCACGTTTAGATTGGCACGTTCGGACCTTATATTTCTGTAAACCCTGCTATGAAATTATCAGAGCGTTGGACTCAACTTGGCAACCGACCTGTTGTCTTCCCAGCTGTTTTTAGGTCGGCTGCTTTAGGCGTCACTGGTCTGCTGTTGGCTAGCTGTAGCAGCAGCTTGCCCAACTCGTATGAGGCTAACCTGGCCGATCACCTGAGCGAAAGCGGGGCGACAATGTACGGCGCTTACTGGTGCCCGCACTGTGCCATTCAAAAAGACTACTTTGGTGGTGCTGTTAATCGAATCCCTTATGTAGAGTGCGATCCAGAAGGCATAGACAACGAATCCGAACGCTGCGTGCAGATGGGAATAACGGCCTATCCTACCTGGGTAATTGACGGTGAATATTATTTGGGTACTCAGCCCTTGATCACGCTAGAGAAGCTATCAGGTTTTGAAGGTGCTGTTGCGACTGAGCGAGATAAAAGATCGTCAGGCTCTATGAGCCCTGCTAACTAGCCATTGATAGATATATTTGATGGGAATTTTGGCTGGCAAAGATCAGCTTGCAGCGGCGTAATCTACCAGCTGAAGAATTTTCTGCCTGAGGGTGTTCATACCCAGGTTTTTCATCACAGAGACAAAAACAGCCTGCGGATATTCTTCTTTGGCGAGTTCTAGCGCGTCGGTATCTGCCTGATCGAGCTTGTTAAATACCAGCAAGATAGGGCCTGGGGCAATAGGCATCTGGCCGAGCAGTCCCATAACCGAATGGATGTGGTCCTGCCAGGCGTGGTGGGAGGCATCGACTACATGAATCAGCGCATCGGCTTCGGTGACTTCTTCTAAAGTGGCACGGAAGGCGTCCATCAACGCGGGTGGCAAGTCTTGAATGAAGCCTACTGTATCAGTAAGTACCAGAGGCTTTGGCTCGTGGGTCGTTTCATCATTGATGACGATGCGGCGGGTGGTGGGGTCTAGCGTTGCAAACAGCTGGTCGGCAGCGTAAACTTCGGCGTCGGTTAGGCGATTGAGTAGGGTTGATTTGCCTGCATTGGTATAGCCGACAATTGCGACGGAGGGCACAGACTGGTGCTGGCGTCTTTGGCGTAGCCGGGCTCTATGGGCCTGAAGCTGAGTGACTTCTTTTTGTAGGCGGGTGATCCGTTTCTGGATGGCTCGGCGTTCAGTTTCTAGCTTGGTTTCACCGGGGCCTCGGGTACCGATGCCGCCGCCTAGCCTAGACATTGCCTGGCCGCGTCCGGTCAGTCTAGGTAGCTGGTATTCTAGCTGTGCCAGCTCTACTTGCAGCTTGCCTTCACCAGATTTTGCCCGCTGAGCAAAGATGTCGAGGATGAGTTCGGTGCGGTCGACGACGCGGACGCCGACGTGTTTTTCGAGGTTGCGGATCTGGCCGGGGGACAGGTCGCGGTTGAAGACGATAAGGTTAGCACCGAGCGTTTGGACGCCAAGGGCAATGGCATCGACTTTACCCGCACCGATGACGGTTTGCGGATGAGGGCGCGATCGCTTTTGCTTTACAACATCCAAAACATCGCCACCAGCTGTCTCTACCAGCCGCTCAATTTCAGCCAGCCCGTTCTTAAAGGTACTTTCGTCCATCTTGTCGGTTAGCAGACCTACCACCAAAACGCGGTCGTGGTCACTATCGACCTGCTGTGCGACAAACTCCCGACGAAATTCCTCTTCTAAGCTCTCGGCTAGATCTAGAAAGTCCTGATTGTCTAATTCTTCTAGGGTTAGCGGCTGGGAGACAGCCCACTGCGCCTGTGGATCAGGTACCAGATGCGACAGGTAGGCTTCTTTTATGTAGCCAGTAGCCGCGCCCCCTCTACGCTTGAAGCCTGCCCCTGTCAAGGTCAGTAATGCCATAGCGTCTAAGCGCTGAATGGCCATAGCCGTAAGGACGCTATGACTGGGCGGCTCTAGCTTCAGCTGAGTTGCAATGCAGCGAATGCCGCAGAGTCTTTCTGCACCATAGCGAGGTAGTTCTAGAACAGGAATTTGTGTTTTGCGAGGGCTGCCGACGCCAACTCGAATCACATGGCCACGTCGATCGATGTAAGCGCAGACGGCCTGATTGATCTCTGTGCTAACGGCGGCCAGGCGCTGAGCAAACTCTGGCGTGGTAACTCTATCTACCGGAAGCCTCTGGTGGTAGATGCGCTTCAAGGCTTTTAGCTGGCTCGATTTGAGCCCTTTTAGCTCGCCGTAAATTTTCTCTATGGGACTGTGCCTCGCTGGTCAGTGTATCTATTTTCATCTTAGTAAGCGAAGTGAAGAAAGCTCGCGATCGCCTACTCAAGCGTCACAATTTTTTCTATTTGTTGATATTTATCACTCCAGCGAGCTAATTAGTACAATAACTAGTACACTTGATTTAAGCTGTGCTCTTATCGTTTACGTCACTCATGTTTGAGTGAGCGGCGTAAAACATCAAAAAAGCATGCAAAAAAAGCCGCAAAGCGGAGGGGAAATAGGTGTGTATTTATACGGTTGCCAAAAAACCATCCATTTGGTCTAGTCACCATACAGTCAAGGCGCTATTATGGTGCCTTAATTCCAGTGCTATCGGCTATCCGTGAGCCCAGGCTCATCTGTCCAATGGTAATTTTTGAGCTGGTTTGCTGAATTTTACGTTGGTCAATTATTCGCTGGGTAGTCTTCCTGCTGCTAAGGGGGCTATGTTTTTGATGCGTCATCACGGTTATCCCAGTGATGGGCTGTTTCAATGACCGGCTGTTTTGATGGCGTTGAGTGTCGTTTGCGCCGCTGCTTTTATTCTTGTAAGGTGCGACGCAAAGATACATTCTCAAAGGCGTGGTAGGTCTTTTAGCCTAGATCTCTCAGCAACATTTGCGTCGTTTATCTTTATTAATTGCTATGGCTACTGATACAAAACCAGACAGCAGCGTCTTCGCTGAAAGCAGCAAGCCCGATGTAGAAGCGTCTGCTTCTACCGAAAATTCTACTGCTGAAACCGTTGAGCAAGTGAAACGAGCCACCGCCCAGGTGGTTGATAAGCTTGGCTATCTTGACAAGTACTTCGGTGAGTTTTTTCAAGAGTACAAGCGGCCTTTGATTGCGTTGGGCCTGTTCTTTGGTCTTTTCCTTTCTATTAAGCTGACCCTTGCGGTGCTAGAAGCTATCAATGATGTGCCCGTACTTGCACCTATGTTTGAGCTGATTGGCTTGATCTACAGCGGTTGGTTTGTCTACCGCTATTTGTACAAGGCGTCTAACCGTAGTGAGCTCGCCAGCGAAATGAATGCGCTAAAAGAGCAAGTTTTGGGCCGTGCCGCTAAGCTGTAAGCCTAGCTGCTGAATCGGCTGTATGGCTTCGTCTGTTAAAAGCCCTCTGTTTTCAATGACGAAAACAGAGGGCTTTGTTCTGCTTTATAAGCGGTTTCAATAGAGGAAGAAGAGGAGGAAAGAGATCCGAACCTTGACCCAACCTGTCACCTTGTGATCTGGCTTCTATACTGGAGTAAAAGATGCATCATCTCGCTTGTAAAGGCCTGCCTGTCGTGGTTTTGCAAGCATAATGAGCCCTGATGAGGGCACACAATGGTAATGGAACTAAGGTAATGGAACTAAACCGGGACGTAATGCAGGCGGTAGAATCCCTTAAGTACCGGGTGACGGTAGGGGAAGTTGCTGCGCAGTCTGGTTTGAATGTAGAAGTAGCCCAGCAGGGCTTGTTAGCGCTCGCTTCAGAAACGCAGGCTCATATGCAGGTTTCGCCCGAGGGCGAGATTGCCTATGAGTTTTCGAGGAATTTTCGCGGCGTGCTGCGCAATAAGTATTGGCAGCTGCGGATGCGAGAGCTGCTGTCGAAGGTGTGGCAGGTTGTTTTTTATATCGTGCGGATTTCGTTCGGTATTATGCTGCTGGTGAGTATTGCAATAATTGCGATCGCAATTATTGCCCTGATGATCGCCGCAAGCAGTCAGGGCGGTGGCAACAGCCGCGATGACAGACGAGGGGGCGGCATGAGCTTTGGCTTCTCTCCGTTTCACTTCTTCTACCTGTTTGATTTCAACTATGGTCGAGGACGTCGTCGCTATCCTAATCGCTACGCGGGCAACGGCCGTTCTCGGGTGCAGTCGGGTGAAAAGCTGCAATTTTTAGAAGCGATTTATTCCTTTTTGTTTGGCGATGGCGATCCGAATGCCGACCTTGAAGACAGGCGCTGGCAGACAATTGGCGCTGTGATTCGAAATAATGGGGGGGCGATCGCAGCTGAACAAGTGGCTCCTTACCTCGATGAGCTGGGTGAAGGCTTCGAGAAAGAATACGAAGACTATATGCTGCCCGTCCTCACCCGATTCAACGGTCAGCCCGAGGTCAGCCCAACCGGTGAGATGGTTTACTATTTCCCTGAGCTGCAAGTCTCTGCCATGCAGCGGCGCAAGGCTTCAGTGAGTGCCTACTTAAAAGAGGCTAAGCGTAAGTTTACGCAAGCCACTTCAGATCAGGTCATGCTGGCGATTGGCTTAGGATCTGCTAACATCATTGGCGCACTGGTTTTACAAAACATGCTGCAAAGCGCTTTAGCACAGGGCTTGCAGCTACCAGTCGCTGCCGTTTTTGCACAGTCCATACTGGGCCTGCTGATGTTTTATGGTGTTGCTTTCTTGGCGATTCCGCTGGTGCGCTACTTCTGGGTGCAGCGGCAAAATGCCAAAATCGAGCGCCGCAATAGTGATCGGGCGCAAAGAGCGACGGTACTTAACCGGCTGGGCTCAGCGTTCCAGCAAAAGCTGGCCTTTGCGCAGCAGTTTGCAAGTCAGAAGGTGTTGAAGGAAGGCGAAGCTGTCTACAGCACTGACTCTGACCTGTTTGAGCAGGAAAGCGAGACCGCTGAAGCTGAGTTCATGCGTCGGCTAAACGAGATTTAATTAGCCGTCATTCGCTTTTGACCTGTACGTCTTAATTAGAAGCCCCCACTCACTGAAACCAGTGAATGGGGGCTTTTGGTGTGTCTTTTCTCTACAGGCAATGGGTCTGTTAAGCAGCAGATTTTCGGCTGCTCAATGGAGACAGCTAGACGCTACGCGATTCCAGCTGCTAGCTGCTTCACGTCTCCAGCGCTGAGTGCATCGTTGAAGACCTGTACTTCATCAATGCTGCCGTCAAAGCCAGCGCTGCGATTGCGACCGATGCCGTCGTCAAACCGCGTGTTGCCGCTGACGTTACCTAAACTGAGCGCACCATGACTCAGCAGTTGAGCGCCTTTTGTCTGTCCGATTTGCTGGCCGTTGAGGTAAGCGGTGATCGCATTGTCTTTGATAGTGGCTTCACCATCTAGCACCAAAGCCACATGATTCCACTTGCCAGAAGCAACTTTACCGCCAGAAGCCCAGTCGCCTTGCCACTTCAGGGCGGGCCGGTCCCAGCTACCAAAGTTAAGCAGTCCATCTTCAAGAACCAGGTTAATGCCCCGAGCACTGTTGCCTTCTTCCAGCAGAACTTGCTTTTGTCCTGCCATCGCGTTATCAGCCTTAAACCACATCGAGATTGTGCGTTCTGTGTGGGTGCCCCGGTTAATATCCTCAGAGTTTCTGACGTTAACCACATCGTCTTTGCCATCTAGACGAACGGCCTGGCCGAATTTGCCTGCCGTCCTGGTGGCCCCACCTAGCAGGCGACCAAAGTTGTTGAGTCCTTCGGTGGAAGCATCAAGGGCTTTGGCACCTTTCCCCTCATCAAAGCTGAGGCGAGCAATGGACATTGGCTTTTGTCCAGGTGTAGGCGGTGTAGGGCCTGGTGGTGTCGGTGTGGGCGGCGTGGGTGTCGTTGGTGGTGTCGTAGGAGGCTCAATAGGTGGTTTGGTTGGTGGCGTTGGACTGCCGCCTGTAGCGGGTGCGCCGTTTGCTTTTCCTGACAAAAAGACGTTGTCAATGGCCACACTATCGCCCGCATCTAGCGTGGCATTTGTGTTGACCTGAAACATCAGATAGTCGTAGCCTTTGCCGAGGTTGACGTCGAAGCGCATGTCCTTCCAATTGAAGAATTCACCGTTTTCGCCGCCGAATTCTTGGCTCAAGAGCTGCGATCGCTGCATCGGCAAAACACCTACCTGCTGAGGCCCTTCCATGTCCCAACCGCTGTTGTCAAACTGACCGTTTACGCCCCAAAGCTTGACAGTGACAGTGTTGTTTCTCCAATACTCTCTTTCCGTTGAGCCCTCTATATTTTGCAGCTTAAATCCA
Source organism: uncultured Synechococcus sp. (assembly GCA_937911865.1). Taxonomy (GTDB): domain Bacteria; phylum Cyanobacteriota; class Cyanobacteriia; order Phormidesmidales; family Phormidesmidaceae; genus Phormidesmis. The sequence goes on along the minus strand of CALDSK010000062.1, from coordinate 15,666 downwards.
AGCGTCTGCATGCCCTTATGAACTTTTTCATTGCGGACAATCTGGCCCATGTGGTTGTTCCAGGTTCCTGCTTTAGAAAGTTTGCCGACGCCGCCTGAAATCTGCGCACTAGGGTTCAAATACCAGCCCTTGTTTGCCCACTGCGTATTAGACATCCAAGACTCTTTTTGGACCGGTGTTCCACCTTCAAAATTACCCCCTAAGAAAGCGTTGCCGTAGTCTGTTGGTTGAACGTTGACGGTTTGAGTGGTTGTGGTGGCTGCGCCCTGGCTATCGAGCACGGTCAATGAGACTTTTTTGTTGCCAGCACTGCTAAAAGAATGATTCAGCGTACGACCGAAGTAGTCGAGCGTGCCGTTGCTATCAATATCCCAGCCATAGGCCGCTATGCCCTTACTTTCAACACCCGGTGCCTTGCCATCTTCAGCAACGTAAGGGTCTGGATCTGAGGACGCGCTGGCATCTAGCTCAACGCTAAGGCCGCCGATGCCTTTCGTGCTGAATTTAGCCGTAGGTCGCCGGTTACCGGCTTTCTCTTCAAAGCTGTTGTTACGCGCTTTGAAGAAACTGTTGTAGTCATCTACTCTGTTGTTGTCTAGCTTTTCATCGGCTACTTTGCTGAGATTGTAAGTGTTGTTTCTCAGGCGGTTGCCGATGAGTGAATTGTTGTTGTAGTTTTGGTCGTTGTTAAGCTGCTCAAAATGTGCGCCTTGCTTAAAGCCGCTAATGTCTAGACCGCTAACCGTAGAGTTAAACGTTGCGTGGTTGACGAAGACGCCTCTACCGCCGCTTGAGTATTTTTCGTCATCTCTGCCTGCAACGATGCCGCCTTTGATATCGACGTTGCTACTGTATTGAACAGAAAGACCTTCCCAATGGTTCCCCCAGATTTTGGTGTCTTCGACGCGCGATCGCCCCAAATGTGCAGTCTCGTATTCTTCTTCTCGGCTCTTGTCGCTGCTAAAGTCTAGATCGCCGTCAAAGTTAGTGCTGTGGCCCCAAACCTCCAAGCCTTTTTGGTTGTTGTATCCTTCAAAGCCGCTGACGGTTGCCATCGGAATATGGCGAATATCTGCTTCGGTTTGCCCTTTGGCAAATAGCTTTTGTATGTCGGGGGGCAGGGTAGAAATTTCAATCGTTTTAATGGGTCGGTAGTAATCAGTATCAAGCGCACCGCCGAACAGCGACATGCCCGTATGATTGTTGCTGAGGCCGACATTTCCCTTGTTCGCAATCTGCGCTGCGCCTTGTATCCAGAAGCCATCACCCTCAAAGCCAAAATCAAACTTCTTTTCTCGCTGATCCATTTGCTTGCTGGCAACATCCCACTTGATGCCAGTCGATTTAATCGAGAGATTATTGGTCCACCAGCCTGTCTCATTCCCGTCCTCAGCGGCAATGCCAGCACCTACCGTATCAAAAACAACGTTGTCTTCGAGCCCAGCTCGACTTCCATGCTGCGCAATACCCCAGCCAGGACTCCCGGAAATGGCATTTCCTTTTAGAATGACAGCCGTTTTAGGATCGAGCCCTGTTTTATGAAGATGCAGTGCGTAGCGACCACGAATATTAGTTCCATTGCCCTTAGATCCATCAACGTTCTGGCCAACATCGTCAACCATTTTGCTTTTGTCAGAGCGACCCAGGTCATAAAATCCTGCGTTCATTACTTTGACGTTAGGATTGTGCATCAGCATGACATGAGCCCGGTGGCTGATAGGCACGTCTTTTCCGTTTTCGGTCTCAAAGCTGACGTTGCGAGAAAGATTGGCTGCGTACAGCTCAATCTTGCTAGGGTCTAGCTTGGAGTGCTTAGCGTGGTCAAACCGCAGAACGTTGTTGTCTTCGCCTGAAATGTCGTTGTTGGTGAACTTAACCTGTCTACCGTTGATTTCGGTGATGGTTAGTACTTCATCTTGGAAGCGGCTGTTGGTTTTATCATCGCCTTTGTAGGTACGGTCAGTGCCCGCTAGTACAATCTCGTCGCCGACCTGCCAACCTTTGAGGTTGTCTTTAAAGGTAAGTACGTTATCGCCTGCCGATACATTTTTGGCTAAGCGCACTTTGTCTTGCTTGTCTGCGCCATAAATATTGACCGTGCCGTGACTGACTAGACCTTTGGTCAGCTGTTGAGGGTCCCAAGATCGGTTGACGGCGCGATCGCTCGTAAAGATAATCCGCGCTTGCTTGTTCGCGTCTACAGACTGACTTGCCGAGCCAATATCAATTCGGCCTTCTGGCGCGTTGATGATGGTCTCTACCTTTAACTGAGTGTCTTTCCCAGTTGCAAATCTTAGATTGCCTCGAATGGCAATAGTCTTAATATCGTCTTCGCTGACCTGGTCATAGACAACGTTCGTTCCCTTGTTGATCAGTACAGTGGCACCACTGCCGGGCACTCTGCCGCCCTGCCAAGTACTTGGGTCTGACCAAGCACCGCTCTTGATGGCGGTGTGTGTAGGCTTAGCCGAATTGATGAGCTTGTCAATTGCCATCATGCCTGAGTGATCCATGTCTGGCGACATGTCAGCAGACATATTGCTAGACATCCCTTTGGCCATCGCCATTGCGTTCGATGCGCCTGCGGATGTCATTGATGCTTGGGCCATGATTCCTGATCCTTAATTCTTGAAATATTCAACGGTGTCATTGGTAAAAGCACCCGATGAATAAATACGAATGAGCCAAACGCGCCATGTTACACACATAGAGAAGGCCAACCCTATAGGGTGCTGTTCTTTTCTATGGATGAGTTCTCAGCGGATGAATTGTTCAGCAGGCAGCTCTAGTGCCAAGTCGCGCAGCCCATTGCGAAGCTTCCATACGCTCCAGCATCTGTCGTCTACGTGATTCGACAATTCAATAGGTGACGCTCCAGACGCGCTTGGCTCTAGAGAGTGTGAATGCCTGATAAATCGAAGCGAGCGTTAAGCTCAAGGCTAATAGCGGCTACGGGTAGTAATTTAAAGAATTGAGTTGCCGATAGTTGACTCGTTACGTTTGCGGTGTAAGTGACTCTTCTGACCAGTCAGCGGCTACGGATGTACCGACAGATTTACCAACATTTGAGTAAATCGCTTGGACTGGACCTCTGGGCAGATAACGTTTCAGGATTACAACTTCGGCAGATGCGCTCAATTAACCGTTAAATGAGTAATCGTTAGTTTACGGCTATCGAGATAGGCATAAATATGTGATGCCTTTACAGGTTTATCACACAAGTGAAACTGCTGCACAACGTAATTTTGTCAATACCTACAGGCGAATTCTTAGGCTTTTTGTCCGGATAGGTGTAGAGAGACCGGTTCAAAAAGGATTGAGATACTGCGGGTTTTACGGCGTTATAGGCCGTAATAATCAATTTCTTCCATCTATATTTACAGAATCTATCACTTCCTGCTCTAAATATAGATTCTGCCCGGTTGCCCAGTTGCTTAGGATATTTCTGAAGGTTACCGACCACAGCTGGTAAAGCAATTTGACTAGCAACCTTCTGGATACAGTCAGTAGAGTGATGAGTCCTCAGCTTGCGCCATCCTTTGGCAGGTGCAAGCTTATCTCTTCTGACTATTCTTCTAGCTGAGCGATCACTGTGCTCTGATAGTAGTGCTGCAAAATCTGTTCAAAGCTCCAACCTTGCTCAGCCAAGCTGCGAGCACCCCACTGGCTCATGCCTACACCATGCCCAAAGCCAGAGCCGCTGATGGTGACTTGATCTGCCTCTAGGTCAAGGTCAATTTCGAAGCGCGTACTGCGCAGCTTCAGCGCTGAGCGAACATCTCTGCCGCGTAGCGTTTCAGTGCCGTTGTCGCCTGCAAAGCTAATCAAAGCGACCCGGCCACCTTCGGTGTACTGCGGTGTCCCAATCGTATGGACCTCTCCAATGTCGCCGATCTTGTTGCTAAATTCTGTCAGGGTGAAGGTCTCTTCCCACTGAAAGACGGGAGAGTTGTGGTCAAAGTCTTCTACTCTGCGCAAGTAAGGCACATCGCTGCTCCACACGTCGCTAGCATTCTCTGTGCCACCCCCTGAAGAAGAGTGGAAAATTGCCTCAATCACCTGACCGTTGTGGGTTACGACTTGAGCTTCTGTGGTATCGACAGCGGCAATCGTATTGGGATGTTCTTGCGCTAAGCCCTTATATACCTGGTGAGTTGTGGTGCCGCCGAGGTCGAATAAAGGGTTTGTAGAGCGCGATCGCTTATAGAGCGCATAGGACCTTGCCGCCACTGCCTGAGACTGTAACGCGGCCTGCGGCCAGCTCGTCGGCATTTCGCTGCCGACCACACTGTACAAATAATCCTCTAAATCGACGTAGTTTATAGCTACCAGCTCACCCTCATCGACCGTTACCATAACCCGGCCGCGATACCACTTATCGCCAATCCACACAAAGCCATCCTCTGAAGGCTCTAGCCAGAACGCGCTCGACTCTGCGAGCGTTTCACCGCCATTGGTCAGATCAACTTCAAAATTATCCGCTTCTACCGTAATGCCTTGAAGTCCTGGCAGCTGGTACAAAGTCTGACCGTTCCCGTCGCGAATAATGCCCGTTGTAGAACTGCCAATGCTAATAGCATCGCTTTCTTGAACCAGGCCAACCCGCATTTCTATCGCTGCCTGTGCCGGTAGCATTAGCACCAGCCACATCAGCAATCCACCCATACAGCGCAATCCCCACCGCAGACGTCCCGGTTTTGCCGTTGGCTCTGTTTTGGGTGCACTGGCTGCCAGATTAAATAGCCAATTCTTGATGAACGATGGCTTGTAAGACGTTGTAAGAGCAGTCATGGTAAGCGCAATAGATAGGTGTTGTGGGGAACGAATCAAATTTCGTTAAGCTATTTTTTCAGCTTTCCCCAACCATCTCCAAAATTTGCTTCTTTCCAAATGGGGTCAGTGGCAGTTTCTGGTTTGTCCTTTACTCTATCGTGGTCAGTGCCTTTTCCTTGAGCGATCGCGCTTCTGCTTTAAACCCCGCTTTCCTGTTTACAAAAGGCCAGCTGCCTTATATAGCTCTTCCACCCTAGCCAGAATTTTTTGCCCATATTGAGGGTCCGCGGCCCAAAGGTTGCTGAGCTGTCCCACTAAAGGCGCTACGCCTCTTTTAACAAAATCAAATCGAGGATCGACCTTGGGACGTGCTAGAGGTTCTGTGCTGGCATAGGCCTTTAGGTGTTGAATATGGGCTCGAACGCCGATAGCTACGCTGTTAAATGAGGCCAGGTTGCCTGCACCGTCAGCTAAGCCCGCAAAGTTATTCTGCGACGGACGGACCAGTCCAGGAAAGCGCAGAAAGTCAGTCTCTACGCACATTTGGCAAAATGCAATATCGTAGTCAACCCCTTCAATGGTGGCTTCTTCTCGATAGGTTTTGGCAATATCAGCGAACTGAGTCAGTGCATTCTCGTTCTCGCTGCGAAGAAAAATCTTTAGGTGTAATTCGGTCGTGCTGCCGTGGCTCATGATCAGGTCGATCGTGCCAGGGCAGATATTTAGCGCAGAAGCTGGTCGCAGCAGCAGCGTGCGAGTTTTGGCCTCCCACCCCACTGAAATGCTAAACGGTTTGAGGTCTACTGCTTTGACGTATACAACGCCGCGATAGCGAACTCTTCTGACCGCATTGTCTTGAGTGAGATCGACACTCAGACGGTCGGCCAGATCGATGGGGATGTAGGCATTGCCGCTGATAATGACGCCCTTTTCAGGGTATGCGCCGCCGTTAATTTCGATATTAATAGGGGGATAGGTGGGTTCAGAATTGGGCGTAGCCGCAGGTGGCGTTGGGCTGCTGCCTGTGACAGCTTTGCTCCAAGCGGCCAGTCCATTGGCTAGACCAATCGCAAAGTTGCGGCGGCGCTGAGTTAGCAGGGCAAAGTCTTGCGCATTGGTGAGATAGGCAATCTCGGCGACCAGCGCAGGCGGAACGGTTTGACGGCAGAAGGCAAGGCGGCCTGTGCCTGCGGACGTGTCAGCGCGAACGCCTCGGCTGGGCAGCTCAGGAACTTCCTTTAGTAGGGAGAGCAAAATTAGCTCTGCTTGGTCTCGGCGATCGCGATTATTTGCAATGTGATAAACCGTGGCCCCCCGCGTAGATTGATTGGAAAATTCTTCAGCGTGAATTTCAATGGCGATCGCACCTGCTCGGGTACGTGCGTTAATCCAGTCAATACTCTTAGCCAGGCTCAAATCGTCAGGAACAGAAAGCACGTCATAGCCGCGCGATCGCAGTTCAGGTACCACCAAATCCCGCAGAGAAATCATCTCCTGTGCTTCTGTCGTCCCGGCGATCCGCGCCCCTGTGTCGCGCACGCCATTTTCAATACCGCCGTGACCTGCCGAGATAAAAATCTGTGCCATTGAATGCTCTTGCTAGTGCTGTACTTGGTATAGGACGTTGGTGTAGGTGCTTTCTATGATGGTTCAATCGATTAATCCACGAAAGGATACCGCACTTTACGAATTTGCGGCCTCATCCCGCTTGAACAAAAGCTTAATGCCCAATGCAGCGAGCCCTACGGCTGCAACGACAAATACGCCTGCACCCAAGGCAACCATGCCGATGACCAGTGTCCGCACCTCTGCTGAAATGTTTACAGCGATTGGATTGTCCGAGACGATAGGCTTGTTTGCGAAGCTAGCCGAAATCGAGAGCAGTAACCGGTAGGCCAGTAGTGAGAATCCGCTGGCAGTCAATGCGCCTGCAAAGCAACGTAGTGGCGTAGCCGCTGCTTCTTGAGCTTCTGAGCGCTGATCGGCGTCGAGAGCCTTGTCTATTGACTCAGAAACATCGCTGGGGGCTGTGGATTTATCCATGAGATTTATCCATGATTTGATTAAGAGAGGGTAGTCCGAAATATTGGGTTAGGGACCGCTTCACTTATAAAATAAGGTGCTACCGGACGGCTGATGTGCCCCCTTGCACATATCTTCAACAAGCCGCTTTAATCTAATCGCTTTTTTACTAATCACCTCTTCAACAAGGAAAGCCCAGTCGTGGCTCAAAACAGTCCGTCTTCTCGCAGTCACGCTCGTCCACACAAAGCCCGAAAACGGTTTGGTCAGCACTGGCTAAAGAGCGATCGCATCCTCAACCAAATTATCAGCGCAGGCGAACTAGTAGACGGTGACCGCGTGCTAGAAATCGGGCCTGGTCAGGGCGTGCTGACACAGCGAATGCTCGCAACAGCCGCGAAAGTATTAGCCGTAGAAATTGATCGAGACTTATGTTTAGAATTGAGCGATCGCTTTATTGCCTTCATGGCCTCCGGTCAGTTTCGCCTGATTGAATCTGATTTTCTTAAGCTGAATTTCGATCAGGCCCTGATTGACTTTGAGCTAGAGCGACCGAATAAGGTCATGGCGAATATTCCTTATTACATCACCGCGCCAATTTTAGAGAAATTGCTAGGAACGGTGCGATCGCCCAACCCAAATCCCTTTGACAACATTGTCCTACTCGTTCAAAAAGAAATTAGCGATCGCCTCTGCGCTATCCCTGGCACCAAAGCCAACGGCGCACTGACCATCCGCGCTCAATACCTAGCCGACTGCGAAGAAATTTGCCTGGTCCCTCCTGGCGCCTTTAGCCCGCCACCCAAAGTAGAGTCTGCGGTCATTCGCTTGAGCCCTAGGCCCTGTCCTACACCTGCCAAAGACCCGGCTAAATTGGCTCAGCTAGTCAAACTGGGATTTTCTCAAAAGCGAAAAATGCTGCGCAACAATCTGCAAAGCGTGGTCGATAAAGACGCGCTTACCTCTATTCTAGAAAACCTATCCATCAATCCTCAAATTCGCGCAGAAGGTCTGGGCGTTTCTGAATGGGTTGCGCTTAGCGATGCTGTTCCATGCTCACCCTCCTCGCCAACGCCAAGATAAACCTTTACCTCGAAATCATTGGCAGTCGCCCTGATGGCTTTCACGAGTTGGTCATGGTGATGCAAAGCGTAAACCTTGCTGATCGCATTGACCTTAAGCCTCTCAATACGCCTACTATTCGCATCATTTGCAACCACCCTCAGGTCCCCACCGACCATACAAATCTGGCCTACAAGGCCGTCTCACTGATTCAAAAACGCTTTCCTAGCCGCACGAATCAAAGAGGCGGTGTAGAAATCACAATCGATAAAAAAATCCCGGTTGGCGCAGGGCTCGCTGGCGGGTCTGCGAATGCAGCCGCTGTCCTGTTCGGTCTAGATATGCTGTGGCAGCTGGGACTGACTCGCATTGGATTGCAAGAGCTTGGCGCTGAGCTGGGCTCTGATGTGCCGTTTTGTTTGGCAGGCGGATGTGCGATCGCCACCGGACGCGGTGAAGAAGTCGATGTTTTGCGTAAAAGCCCCAAGCTATTCGCCGTACTCGCAAAATACGAAAGTACGTCAGTTTCTACGCCCTGGGCCTACCAGACTTACCGAGCAGAGTTTGAGCATACTTACTTGAACCTCGATAACTTTGCAACTCTAGAAGAACGTCGCAGCCGCATTCATGCTGGCAAAATGGTTGAAGCTGTCTCAGCGCAAAATGCAGCTAAGGTCGGCGCTCAGCTGCACAACGATCTTGAAAAAGTTGTTCTACCGGCTTACCCAAAGGTCACGCAGTTAAAGGCCACTATGGCCGATATTGCCAGAGACCGTGGTGGGCTAGGCACTATGATGTCTGGCTCAGGGCCAACGGTGTTCACGCTGACAGATAACCTGGTGCAGGCGGGAACGATTCAAAGGGAGGTGCGATCGCACTTTAACGACCCTGATCTCAAGGTCTATGTCGCCCCCTTTGCGACCCACGGCATCGTTGCCCGGCCCTAGTTTGCAGCTGAGGAATAGAGCCTCTTTAAATAGCGCCTTGGTGATTCAGTTCTAATCACCTCTTATAATGGCGCTCTATTCTATTCTATTTCTTGCCTACATTTGCTACACTCAACGTCTATATCTAATTGACTAACTCTATGAAGCGACTCCCTTTTGATAGTCAGCAGGTCATGCGCCGCACAGAAGACCTGATCAGTGCTGCCTCAAACCGCTATCGCATTACTGTACAGGTGGCCAATCGCGCTCAGCGTCGCCGTTTTGAAGAATTCGATAGTCTCGACGAGTCCAAAATGAAGCCCGTCTTGCGAGCCATTGTTGAGATGTCCGACGAACTGACTCAGCCAGAAATTATCGGCGAGTAGCGCCAGCCATCGTTCGCTACCCTCGCCAATTAATACCCATTAATTTTAGAGCGTTGTTATGAAGCCATTCCTGAAGCGATACCGCCAGATAGGAGCTTTAATAGCCACGCTCTTTTTGCTGTTCGCTATTACGCTGGGTTTACTAGGCGATCGCGCTCAAGCGCAGCCCACCCCCATTCGCCGCATCGACCCATATGCGCTATCTGCCCAAATCTACGAGCAACTCCCTGACTTCCCGCTCGAAAATCAATACATCAGCAGCGACACTGGTACAGCAGCGACCGAAAACACCCTAGTTTCTCGCCTGATCCGCTATCACATCTACACACAAAATCGCCCTACAGTCTTCCGTCTAGATTGGAAGCTAACGCTGGCTGACTACCTAGGCGCATTCGAGGGCATCTCTTCCGACAGCTATCCTGACTATGGTCTGCAAGAGAATCCCTATGCCAATGACATCGCCGCTATAGAATCTCTGTCTCCTCAGCAGCGCAACACGTTGGTAAATACGCTCTACGAAGTGTTTACCACAAGTGCAGAACCTGAAGCGAGTCAGCCAGCTCCGCCCTCGCAATGATGACGCGACAGATCCGCTCAGGCGAGGGTTGGCGGCTCGGATGGAATCCTAATGCCGAACAGTTTAAGGGCCTAGTTGCCGGCAGCGGCTGGGCGTTAGAAATGACGGCAGTTGAGTTTAAAGACTTTGTACGCACAGCTCAGCAGCTGCATGACACGATGGCTGCTATGGCTGAGCAGCTGATGGACGAAGAGCGGCTGACCTGCGAGCAGGAGACGGAAACAATTTGGTTAGAGGCTGATGGTTTTCCGAAAAGCTATCGCCTGCGATTTATTTTGCTGACAGGTCGGCGAGGCGAAGGCGAGTGGTCAGAGAACGCCGTTTTTAGCCTTCTTGCGGCGCTGAAGCAAGAACCGTTTGTCCAAATTGCTTAAGATGCTGATTACTCCCTGGGTTTAGTAATTTTCTCTGGAAAACGTAGGTATTTTTTCGATGTTGATTTTGAGCGATCGCATCAATCTATAGCCTTCGAAGCTATAGCCTTTGAAGCGTTGCTGAGGACCCTTGCTAAAGGTTGCAATCGTGATCAAGCAACGCTTCTGCGCAAACGTCCTAATACATTAGGACGTTTGCTATATATAAATAAAACAGTCTAGAATCCCCAAGGTTTGCTATTTTATCTGGAGGTTTGTCGAAACCCAATCTACCAGAAGTGACCAGTCGCTTTTTGCGCTTCGGTCAGCCTTCTATAAGATAGCCACAAGATAGACAAGACACATACACTAGGATATTAGGGAGCTGGGTCAGCAGTGAAAGTAAAAGTCGTCAGCGATACGCTGTTTAAGCTCAGCCCCAAACTATCCAGTCAGCTATCCAATTCTGAAAAGGTCTTCGTTAAAAACCGTACAGAGTTCGAGCTGGTTTCCTACACAGAGGCTGAGAACAATCACACGCGCTTGGTCTTAGCCAATCAAACCCTTGGCGGCAATCAGCGCATCTGGTACGCCTACAACCCAGATATTGAAATTGAATCGTCTCCGGTAAAGCTTACTGTCGTCAGCGACACCCTATTCAAGCAGCGACCTATCCTATCTTCTCAGCTGCCTGCCTCAGATAAGGTATTTGTCAAGAACGGGACCCAGTTCGACTTGCAGTCTTACCTACCTGCTGCTAGCAACCACCTCAAAGTTGCCTTAGCCGATAAGTTCCTGGGCCCCTTCAATCGCAACACCTGGTATGCCTACCAGCCTGATGTGCGCATTAGCGGCTCTTCTGTCAGGTTAAAGGTCGTCAGCGACACGCTATTCAAGCTGAGACCTGTGTTCTCCTACCAGCTGTCTAGCTCAGAAAAAATCTTTGTCAAGAATGGTACTGAATTTGAGCTGACCTCGAACGAAAAAGCCTCGGGAAACCACGTTCGAATTTCTTTGGCCACCACGGGACTGGGCGATCGCAATATCAAAGACTGGTATGCCTACGCACCAGATATCGTCATTTCGGGTACGCCTGGCGACAATCAGCCCCATCGTGGTAGCAACGATAAGCCTCAACCGGTTCCCGATCCTGGTACGCCCAGCACACCACCAACAACGCCACCCAAGCCAGCCCCTCAGCCAACGACGCCTGCTAAACCTAACCCTACCGGTCCCTTCCGTCTGCCAGGCTTTCGCAGTACGTTCTATCTGTCTGAGCCGATTATTCCGAATGGAAATTTTACCTGGGCCGAAGCCACCAAAAACGGTCGCCGCATTCCCGCTAGCCGCGACGTTACCTATGGCATTATCCGCATTGCCCGAGTGATGGAAGAAGTGCGATCGCGCCTTGGCAATCGCCCTATTCGCGTCAACTCCTGGTATCGCGACCCTGCTTCCAACCGTGCTGTCGGTGGCGCACGCTACTCCCGGCACATGTCAGGCGACGCCATCGATTTTGTTGTAGTTGGCGTTCATTCTTACACCGTCTACGACAGGCTCAATAGCTGGTGGGGCTCTAGAGGCGGCCTAGCGAGTTCTTCAATCTTTACCCATATTGATGCCCGTGGTTACTACGCTCGTTGGAGTTACGGATACTAACTCTACCGCTGATTAATCACCCGGTGTTAGTTCGTCGCAAAACAGTCCGCAGGACAGTCATCAGGAAACAGTGTATAGTATAAGCGTACTATTTAATCCTGAGGATAATCCTATGGACAACGTTGTGGACTTCAGTCCTGTTGGCTGGGTGCCTGTTAGTCAGCTGCCTGGACGTTACAAGATAGTGAAAAGTGTTATCTACACAAGGATAAAGGCTGTCGGGGTGAAGCCGGAGCGAATTAGCGTGCGTGCCTATGTGACGGATGAGCAGCTCGCTCTTTTAGATGCCCTGCATGAATTTATTCAAGGGGGCGGTACAACAGCGGAGTTTATCTTTTTTCGGGGGCTAGGCCCTGAAATTGAAAATTAGACAGAACCTATCAGTGGGTTAGCTGACAGTAGCCCACAGGTACAACCACCGCTACAAGAAAGTATGTGTGGTATATGTACATATAGTTTCCTGCGGATTGTCCAGAGGATAGGAAATGAGTGGTGGAAATATTGATCGCATCCCGGTCAATCAGCTGAGCGATCGCTACAAGCTAGCCAGAAGTGCTGTCTATAAGCGCATGGCTGACCTCGGCATTGAGCGGGAGAAAATTGGTAATCGAGCTTATGTCAGTGCAGAACAGGTTGCCCTATTAGACGAGCTACACAGCTTTATTGGTGTCGGTGGAAACGTTGCCGAATTTATCGCGCGAAAAGGACTGGATAAGCCCAACAGGCAGATTGATAGCGACTCCTCAGGTCAGTCCTCAGGATTAGCTCTAGACCAATCGGACATGGTGAAATTGATAAGTGCGATCGCCGCCGAAATGGCCAACAACCTTCAACCCTCATTGGCTCCACCGCCCGATCCCCTCGCATATTATGAAACGCTAGAAAAAGCTGCTAGAGGCGGCTGGAAACTAAGAACTTCCGAGTTAGCGAACCTACTGCAGCTCACTCCTCAAGAAATTAACAGCTACGGACAAACTTTTTACGAAGCAGGCTTCGTCTTCAACCGTGCAGGCTATCGGTCTGGTGGCGAAACGGCCTGGCTCGTCTCCAAAGGCAATCGATAGGGTAGTATATGTGTATGTCAGCTGACTTGATTAACTCAGGTGTCTGACAAGCAGTTTGCTCTACACAGATTAAAGCTATAGCTTCTCGCTATAGTGCGAGCAAAGTAGTGTGAGTAAAGTGCAAACAAATGCGCAAGAAAAAAGCTGACATCTCTGCCAGCTTCCCGGTTCTTTTTAGTGTGCGTATCTGTTTAACCCTCAACTGATCTCCGCGCCAACGGAATCAATTGAATAGGCTAGTGATAGTGGTGTCGGTGATGACGTCGGTAGTGATGCTGATGTTAGCACTGGCACCACTTTTGCATAACTGAAGGCGAACCCTCAGAAGACAGATCGAAAGAGATTTCACTAGAAGTGTCCTGCCCTTGCCGATATTCTTTGCAATCGTAGTGGACTCTTAGTCACTCTGGCATTTGTTCGCCAGCAGGGGCTTTACCCACCAGTGGAAGCCGTTCCCCCTGAACCCTTGAGCCTTTCGCTTGAACTTACTATAGCATGTCCTCAGGACAGTCCGCAGGATAAATATACGGAAAATCCTCAGGATAGTCCGCAAGTGTCCTCAGGACTGGTTTTGACATTCTGTAAATTATTTCGTGATGGTCTGTGAAGGCTGTTTGGCTGTGTTCTCGGGGGCGATCGCGCCATCTACAATCGATATTAAATCGACTCACCCTTATGCTATTCTTGTTAGGCAAATTAAACGCTTCGGGGCGTAGCGCAGCTTGGTAGCGCACTACTTTGGGGTAGTAGGGGTCGTGGGTTCAAATCCCGCCGCTCCGATCGGCAGAACATTTGCTATATAAGGCTTACAGCCGTTCTCTTGTGAGGGCGGCTGTTGTCGTTAGTGTGCAATACCTTCTAGCTTTGGGCTAGAAGGTAAAAGAAAAGGAGCAAAATCCGAACTAAGCCAGACTCGTCCTGTATTTTGCTAGTACAGCCTTCCGTTAGCGAAATTTTGGTCTTTATAGATGAGCGAGTCGGCGAATAATCGCAGTATCCAAATTAAAGAAAGTGCCGTCGGCAGTGCGATTGTTTCGGGTGATGGCAATATCATCTATGTCATTCAGCAAACCAAGGAACAGACGCAGGATGAAACCGCAGCCAAAAAGACTGCTGACATTGGCCCCAATCCTTATAAAGGGCTAGCGGCTTTTAAGGAATCCGATGCGGCACGCTACTTTGGCCGAGAGGTACAGATAGAACGACTGTGGCAACGATTTCAATCGCTCTATGAGCAGTCTGAGGTACCTCGGCTGCTGCCCATTTTGGGACCGTCAGGTTGTGGCAAGTCATCTTTAGCGCGGGCCGGGTTTATTCCGGAGCTGGCACGAACACCACTGCCAGGTAAAGAGCGAATGCGAGTGGCTGTGATGGTTCCGGGTGCTCGTCCGTTGGAGGCATTAGCGGGTGTGCTTGCAAAAGCCGTTACGGATGATCCGTTTCCGGCTGAGAAGACGGCAGAGTTTGAGCGCGTGCTGAAAAAGCCGAATGAGGTGGGCGGCTCTGAAGGGCTGCGCCGAATTGCCAATCTCATTCCTGATATTCGAGATACGCCGTTGGTGATTCTGGTTGACCAGTTTGAAGAGGTCTACTCGCTCTGTGATGACGCTGAGCATCGTCAAACATTCATCAATAACCTGATTCATGCGGCCAGTGAGCCAACGGGTGAAGTTTCTGTTGTCATCACCTTACGCAGTGATTTTCTAGGTGAAACGCAGCGGCATAAGCAGCTGAATCAGTCGATTGGGTCGGACCAAAGCGTGATCGTGCCGGCCATGACGACGGCAGAACTACGTAGTGCGATTGCCAAACCCGCGAAGCAAGCAGGCCATCCGTTAGATGAAGCCACGATCGACTTGCTGGTGAAAGATGCTGAAGGCCGAGAGGGGGCATTACCACTGCTTCAGTTCTCCCTATCTCGAATCTGGCAGGGGTTAGGTGAAGGGCAAACACCTATCATTACCTACCGTGAAATGGGTGGTGTAGGTGGCGCGCTAGCTGGAAAAGCTCAAGACATCTACAACCGGCTCAGTGACTCAGAACAAAAAATTGCACGTCGTGTCTTTGTTGGGTTGGTGCAACTAGGTGAAGGCACTCGTGATACCCGACGCCGAGTCCGAGTTGATAGTCTAATTGCGAAGGGCGAGACCTTGGAAGCTTTACAGAGAGTCATTCATCAGTTCTCATCCTCAAATGCTCGGCTGATTACGCTCTCAAGCGATAAAGAGCACGAAATTGTCGAAGTGACCCATGAAGCTTTATTCGAGTACTGGCAACAGCTGAATGACTGGTTAGATAGTAGTCGCAATGATATTCGGTTTCATCGGCGATTGGAGACTGTCGCGCAGTATTGGGATGAGCAAGACAGACCGGATGGGCTGTTGTGGCGACCGCCAGACCTCGATTTACTACGAGATTATCAGCAGCAGGCTTCTCAAGATATGACTGCTGTGGAGACAGCTTTTTGGCAAACCTCAGACCGTGTCGAACAACGACGCAAGCAAACTAGACGACTCGTGACAGGAGGACTAGCGCTTGGCCTTGGCTTAACTTCTATTTCTACAGGTGTTGCCTTCTGGAATGTTCGAGCAGCCAATCGTAACAACATCAAGGTCTTAGCTCAGTCTGCTGCTACCTTAAACGCTTCTGACGACAGGTTTGAAGCATTGATGACGTCGCTTCGAGCCGAAAAGCAGCTTAAAACGAGTTGGTTTTCGGACCCAATTACGTTGAGTCAAATCCAAAGGGAAATATCCTCTGCATTTTTTGCCAGCAGTCGAAAATCTCACTATCTTGTAGGGCATAGCGATGCGGTCTTGGATGTTCGTTTCAGTCCCGATGGCA
>CALDSK010000061.1 GCA_937911865.1 uncultured Synechococcus sp. | reverse complement strand
ATTGCAAATATGGTCTAGACATACTCAAGCGCATTTTTAGAATGAAATAGCCCTGTGTGGATTATCCTGCTCTCGATTGAGGGCTACATCCACAATTACCAGCTTGGCCAAGCCCCGACACAAGGGCGTCAGGTCATCCTTATGAGCAATGATTTGCTTTTCAAAGAACTCAAAATTTTCTCGCACCCGGAGCGATTGCTCCTTAGGCAGTTTCTTTTGCTGCACCAGAGTCAACAAGGTGTCTTTGTCAGTTTGAGTCAGGAGCAGTTTGTAACCGCGATCGCCGTCTTCCAAAGGATTCAAGAGATAGTAGTTCCGCAATTTCCTGGCAGAGAAACCATCTAACGGTTCGGTATCGCCCAGATGCCGAGCCAGTGCTTCGAGCAGCAATGTAATGGTAGTGAGCCGTTGCTGGCCATCAATCACCAGCAGTGGCGGCTGATTCATCACCTGAAACAGCCCTTTCTCGATATAAACCACAGAGCCAATGAAATGCACCGAGATGGCATCATTCATCCCAGCCCTAAGAATGTCATCCCACATCTGACGGCATTCCTTTTCCGTCCAAGAATAGGTGCGCTGATAAATCGGGATGATGAATTGGGTAGAGCGTTTGAGAAATGCCAGTAACTTCGCTTCGGTTGCCTTCATGCCAGTCCGGCTCCTCCGATGATTTCCTCTAGTAATCCCTTGTTTTCATTTTCGAGGGCCACAATGTCAGCACGGATCTCGGGGAGCGATCGCAGCGGTTGAGGTTTGTAGAAGTAGCGGGTAAAACTGATTTCATAGCCGATTTTGATGCTGCTTTCATCCACCCAAGCATCAGCGGCATGAGGCAATACCTCACGGTTGATGAAAGCTTCGATGCCGCCGTTCTCCAGCAGCGGAATTTGCTCAGTGTCCCGAAGTTCGGTATCAGGCTCATACTCAACCACGCAGGGCTTGCCATCCATCTCAGTCTCATAGCGGCCATACAGCGGAGCAATATCCGCTTTTCCAGACTTATGCACCTTTTTGAGCACCGGCTCAGCCGCCGCATCCCTCTGGGCCAGTTCTGCCTGCATCAGCTTCAACCGTTTGGCCGTAAGCTTAACGCTGGCTTTATTGGCTAGCTTTTTCAACGCTTCCACAAACGCATTGAAGTCATTGTGCTGGCCAGTGCCGAGGATCTCGTGCGCTTGATCAATCAATGCCGCGAGCGCATCTTCCTTGGCCACCTGACAGGTTTTGCGAAACGTCGTGCAGGTTTCCTCATTTAAGATTACTTGTAGCCGGAGTGGGCGATCGACAGTGACCTTCCAGTAGCCGAGCGCTTGATTCGGGAAGATCTTCGATTCTTCGCTCTCACTAAACGCCAGAAAGGCATCACATATCTTGTCGATATCCGCTTCTGACAGCTCGCAGTTTTTCTTGCCCAGATTTTTGCGGAGAGGCTTGAACCACTTGGTAGCATCAATCAGCTGCACTCTGCCCTGACGACGCTCTGGCTTGCGATTGCTCAAGACCCAGATATAGGTAGCGATACCGGTGTTGTAGAACATGTTTAAGGGCAGAGCTACGATCGCTTCCAGCCAGTCATTCTCAATAATCCAGCGTCGGATATTGCTTTCACCTTGCCCAGCATCGCCCGTAAACAAAGAGGAGCCGTTATGGACTTCGGCAATCCGGCTACCCAAGGCTGTACCGCGCTTCATCTTGGCCAGCATGTTGGCCAAAAACATCATCTGTCCATCACTGGAGCGAGTAATCAGTGAGTACTCCGAATCCTCGGCGTGTTCAGTGATGAAGCGAGGATCCTTCATATCACTTTTGCCGCCCATCCGTTCCAGGTCACCCTTCCAGCTCTTACCGTAGGGCGGATTGGACAGCATGAAATCGAATTCACGCGAAGGAAAGGCATCATTGGATAGCGTTGAATGCTCTGGACCGCCGATGATATTATCCGCAGCCTCCCCTTCCCCCTTCAGAAGCAAATCGGCTTTGGCGATCGCGTAGGTTTCAGCGTTAATCTCCTGGCCATAGAGGTAGGTCGATACCTGCTTCTCATGCTTCTCGGCTAGCTCCTGTAGGGTTTCCTCAGCCACAGTGAGCATCCCGCCAGTGCCGCAAGCCCCGTCATACAACAGATAGGTGCCAGATTCGATTTGCTCTGCGATCGGCAGGAAGATCAATTTCGCCATCAGCTTGACGGCATCACGAGGAGTCCAGTGTTCTCCGGCTTCTTCATTGTTGTCTTCGTTGAACCGCCGTACCAGCTCTTCGAAGATCGTTCCCATGGCGTGGTTATCGAGGCCGGGATGCTTGATAGAACCATCGCTGTTGCGCACTGGTGTAGGACTCAGATTGATAGCCGGATCTAGAAACTTTTCGATGAGTGTCCCTAGAGCATCCGCTTTGGACAGCCGAGGAATCTGGTTGCGGAATTCAAAGTTGTCGAGAATATCCTGAACGTTTGTAGAAAATCCATCGAGATAGTCTTCAAAATCTGCCCTCAACTGCTGCTGGCTGGCTCGGTTCCGCAGGTCACGCAGGGTGAACTTGGAGGTGTTGTAGAAAGCCTGACCTGCTGCCTGTCGAAGCGCGACCTCCTGATTAATAATTCCGGCGTTGTCGAGATTGACCTTCATCTCAAGAACGGCTTGCTTGGTAGGTTCCAGCTCAGCATCCAGGCGGCGCAAAACCGTCATGGGCAGGACTACGTCCCGATATTTGCCTCTGACGTAAAGATCGCGGAGGACATCATCAGCGATGCCCCAGATGAAATTCGCAATCCAATTAAGCTGACCTTGTTCCATTGAAATCCTATGACCGAGCTTGTCCTAATTCTGGTGGAAGGATGCAGAGCGTGATAACTCTGCTTTTCCCAGAAGCTGCTCCCTCTTAAGCATAAGTAGCACTAGTGTGCACCAACTTTAACGATCAGTTTGGATGCCAGTAACTTGTAGGAGAGTTCTTAAGCCGTTTATTTTGCCGTGTGATGAAGGTTCTGAATCAAGGATTTTGCGGAAATTTTACTGAAATAGTGTTTGGTGCCTAACCTTTAGAAAGATTAGGCACCAAACGTTCTTGGTAAGGGATATCTAGACAAGCGTCCTTGATGCTAATGCTCGCTCGGTAAGAGCAAGATAGGTTTCACAGCCCCTTCCATCTCTCCGTATTCCACCCAGATCGTGATTTCCTTCAGTGGAAAATCGGTGAATGGAATGTCTTTCGTAAAGACAACGTTGTCATTGCCGTCTTCACATTCCAGGATGGCACCCCACTTCTCATTGACCTGCAGATGCCAGACTTGAAAGGACTCTCTGTGAATCTTCGTCTCAGTTTGAACCGAAACAATCTCCGTCAGTAGCCAGTAACAGTCGGCGTTGTCGGCTAGGTATTTCACGCCGTCGGTGTAATAGGCCAGTGTGGTCTGACCAAAGCGGTAGCGATACCAAGTTTCTGTACCTGTAAATTGGGCAAGACTCGCTTGCAATTCTTCAGGACTAAGCAAGGCATGAAGCCTCCTACGAAAGTGCCTACGCAGGGTTGAGACTTCAGGTTTATCCGTCAAGCATTAGCGCTATCAGTCGCGCAAGAAAATTCTAAGGGTGACCCGTTTGCTAGATGACTTTTATCCAAAATAGATGTTGGAGTCTTTAGGGCTCTCTAAAAATCGGCGATGCCACGTGAGTTTTCAAGAAATATCTTGATTCACATCCTAAATTCCATAGCATCGGCAGCATGATTGGCGAACTCAGCATTGACGACCTTTCGGCATTATTGATGGTGTTGTTCACCTGCGTCATCACGATCGCCAACCTCCTTCTGTGGTTGACAACGCGGCG
>CALDSK010000060.1 GCA_937911865.1 uncultured Synechococcus sp. | reverse complement strand
TCTATAAGAATCGTGACCTCTGGCATCCGGTCTATATCAGTGAGCAGCAGCTGGCGCTTGTGGATAACCCCCCGCACCCCCCGGTTCTTCATGCAAGAGTAGCGCCTACTTGCGCTGTGGGCGCAGAAGACGCTACTAAAGACACAAGCTTATTGTGGGCAGCAGGCCGTAAGAGACCTAATAGCAAGGGTTCTAGCGATGATGTTGCACCGAAAAGTGAGCAATTACAGCAAACAGGCCGTAATAAACCAGCTGACGCGGCTTTGAGCGCTGTTGAGGCCGCTAAAAGTGCTCAGCAGGTAGAGCGCTCTGCGCCGCCTGAGCAGCTCTCGTTGAATATCCAGTGGGCCTTACAGATTGCTCGTAGCAAACACCGTGAGCAGGTAGAGGCGAACAAGCGGCAGTACAGACAGGAGCGCGGGCAGCAGTCTCAGGCTGAATACAAGGCTCAGCTACAGGCGTGGATGGACTCGGGCGATTCGGTCTTGGTCGCTGAGGCACAGCGAATACTCGGTAGGATGGCGCGGACTTCTAGACCGCATTGACGCTTTCTGAGGGGGTTGCCTACGCTCTAATGGACTGTTGTTCAGATGAGGTAAGGGTTCATGTCTAATTCAGAGTTTTTGCAGACCTTTGACGAAAAGTTTGAGACGTCTGATGTGCTCGATGCGGTCAAGCATTTGGATGTTCTCAGACAGGCGCTTTCGGATGATGAGGACTGGAAGCCACCTGCTATTCGGCAGGACTTGCTCAAGCTGCATCAACTGGCGATGGCGGTTTCTCATCGCGGTGACATATCTCAGGCTCAAGCGATGTTTGATTTAGCCTTTGAGCTGGAAGACCAGTTATTCGACGTCTGGGAGAGCTGTAAGGCCATTGAGAAAACCCTTCAGGCCATCACTGACTTGTCCGATGAGTTCGATAATGAGGACTTTGACGACGAGGAAGAATAGCGCAGGAAACATGAGCACAAGTAAACTTGTTTACTTAACAACATAAAGACTTGTTTACTTGTAGACGTGTATACAAGTAAACATCTGATCACTGAAACTCAGGCAGGGGAAGGGTTTTAGGCCAGAATTCAAATTTTGCAGGCGGCTCCTGCAAAATTTGAACTGCAAAAGATGCTTGCAGGAACCCCAGAATCTACAGTAACTTCGAGAGGCAAATCTCTAGTCAGAAGAACGATTGACTCATCAACCTTCCCTATTTCCTCAAGGCTATGATGCTTTTTTCAAGCGACTGAAAGAACGTATTCAGTCCGCCAGGATAAAAGCGGCATGGTCAGTTAATAAGGAGTTAATCATTCTGTATTGGGAAATTGGCAACGACATTCTAGAACGTCAAAACCGAGAGAAATGGGGTTCTAAGGTCATTACAAGGCTTTCAAAGGATATTAGACAAGCATTTCCAGGTACTAAAGGATTTAGCCCCAGAAATCTGGGCTATATGAAAAGCTTTGCCGAATCCTATCCCGACATAAAGATTGTGCAGGAGGTTCTTGCACAAATGCCGTGGTACCAAAACTGTGCGCTATTGGACAAACTCAGCAACTATGAGGAACGGCTTTGGTACGCCCATATGACTGTGAAGGAAGGCTGGAGTCGTAATGTATTGGTCGCGCAAATTGAAACTAATTTGTATGCCCGACAAGGTAAGGCGATCACCAATTTTAGAGAGACCTTACCTGAAGATTCGTCAGAGGCTACGCAGCAAGTTCTAAAGTCTGAGTACAACTTAGAGTTCTTGCAGCTTGAACCAAATTACAAAGAACGTGATCTTGAACAGGCACTTATCAGTCACATGAGGGACTTTCTGCTTGAGTTGGGCACAGGCTTTGCTTTCGTCGGCAACCAGCATCGTCTGGATGTATCAGGTGATGAATTTTTTATTGACCTGCTCTTCTATCACGTCAAACTGAAATGCTACGTAGTTATTGAGATTAAGACTACAGAGTTCAGGCCAGAATACTCAGGTAAGTTGAACTTCTACATCAATGTCGTCGATGACCAGCTTCGAGACGAAACGGACAACCCAACGATTGGTATCGTTTTGTGCGGTGACAAAAACCAGGCGGTCGTTGAGTATTCTCTCAAAGGAATGTCGCAGCCTATGGGCGTGACGACTTACCGTTTGAAAGATAGCTTGCCGGAAGCTGTCAAAAGGGCTCTACCTAGCCCTGAAGTTTTAGCTGAGGAGCTTAAAACCGCAGCATCAGAGGCTAAAGAACCAAAACCATAGCATTTCGCCTTTTGAAAACTCTGAGAGTCATCAAGTTTACTTGTATACAAGCAAACTTGATGACTCGTAAGCAAATCAACTTTAAAACTCGGTAGCTTGCCTACTCATCAGCAGCAATGGCGTCCTTCCCATACTTCTCAAACAATAGGTTAAGTGCTTCTCCTATCATCCCCTGAACAGTGCGGCCCTCTATTGCGGCAAGGGCTTTTAATTGTCTAGATACTTCAGGCTCGAAAAAACCACTAATAGCTTTCTTTCCTGTTCGGCTGTTGACCTTTGACTGTGTAGCGGGTTGAGATGATGCTGTAGGCTCTACCTGTTCTGCTGGGGAGGGGCTGGTCACAGATGTAATTCGTTGAGCAAGTTGAGCATCTAGGGAGCGCCTTTTCTTTTGGGCCATATTCTTACATCTCCAGTTGTTTTTTCAGCCAAGTCCATAACTGCTTCATTTCATGGGCAGCTTTTCCACTTGAGTCATATTCAATGACTCCCCATCCACCGCTGTATGCATGTCCCCAGGCAACACGCTGCCAAATCGACAGAGGAACGACCGGAAAGCCCAATCCTTCGAGCGCTTTAGTCCCTTCAAGCTTCAATGCTTTTGTAGCAACCATGTTGAGGATAGTTGCGCCTTTTGCTTTGCTGTTTTTTAGTAATTCGACAGTATCGCTAAGGGCACTCAGGTCTGCTAAACCAGGTTTACTTGGTAGCAAACAAATATCACCAGCTTTAGCCGCAGCTAGTAGACCACTGTCTGCACTGGGAGCTGTATCAATGACGGTTAAGTCAATACCAGCAGAACTACATTTGTCCAAAGCAGAGTGCAAGCGACTCGGCGCGATACTGGTTACAGGAATAGTAGGAACTTCTGAGTCTGCATCTCTCACGTCAGCCCAGACGCAAGCTGATGCCTGCGGATCGAGATCGATGATAGCAACACTGTATCCATCAACCGCTGCACAGACGGCAATATTGGTTGCGATCGCAGATTTTCCGACCCCACCTTTTTTGGCAACAAGCGAACATATTTTCATGAGAAGAAGTCTACATGCTTACCAGTCATTTTGACTACTAATTTACTCGTATACGAGTACACGAGTAAGCTTGTATACAAGTCTACAGAAGTCACCTCTGGCTAGTTCTCCTCTACATTAATCACTTTGTCGCATGAATCATCGTTTAGCTTACGACAGGTGAGGGAAAGTCAAACTCAGCAGGGCAGTCACCCACCCTGCTGGTCTACAAAACCGTGCTTGAAGGGTTGCCTTCACACGGCTCCTCAACAGTTTGGTGCTTGTCATACACACTCCGCATGAAGCTGGTCGTGGCAGTGTCGATGAAGTAACGCCAGATTATTTCGTTTGTAGTTGTCTCGGTTGCTGTCCAAATGGTGGACTTCCATACGAGCATCTGGAGAGAAGTACAATCCGCAGTGAGCACATTTCCCGGCTTGGTGTTTCAAGAGCCTTGCGACCCTTGATGTGACCGTTGGATGCTGGCCCATTCTGCAACTCCAGTAGAGCCAATCCCCATCATAAGGACTTCGCTTTCCTTTGACCTTGACATGCCGTTTGATCGGCGTTTGCACGTGGCGGAACAACCGTTTTGGGTTTTGTTCGTTCCGGGAAGTGAAGACCCAACCTTCGCCAGTGCCAATAAGCCAGTACTTATGGACAATCCAGTTTTGGTTTTTATGAGGGTGTCGGCGACGTGCCCAGGCTCGAAGCTTGTGGTAAATCAAGTTATCCATCGAACTGTAAATAGCCTTGCTACAGACATTCGAGAAATAGTTAGCCCATCCCCGGATAACCGGGTTTAGGCGGTCGATGAGCGCAGCTTGAGGAGCTGCTTTGTGGGCTTTAACGATATCTCGAATTCGTCGAGAATGCTTGAGTTGAGCTTCTTTACTGGGTTTGATGAGGGTCTTGAAACCTTGCTTAGAATGGGTTTTACCCATCAGGTATTGGCGTACCTCGTAGCCGAGAAAATCAAAGCCCACCTGTCCCTCGAAAGGAACCAGTGTGTGAGTGATTCTCGTTTTGCTCAGTTTCAGTGTCAATCCCATGTGACTTAACCATTCTGAAAGAAACTGTTGGCTAGCTTGTACCACTTCAAGGTCTTTGTGTATGGCCACCAAATCATCTGCATAGCGGATTAGCCGAGGGCATTGACCGCCTTTGAATGATTTTTGGAGGTCTGTTTCAAGGCCGTGTAGGGCGATATTAGCCAACAAAGGAGAGATGACCGACCCCTGAGCAGCCCCTGCCGGGGTTGCCTGGAATTGGTCTCCATCCATGACGCCAGCTTTGAGCCAGGCTCGGATTTGCCGAGTGAGGCTAGGGCTGGCGTTGAGCTTCCTACAGAGGGCTTTTTGATCGATTTTTTCAAAGCACTTAGCCACGTCTGTTTCCAGCACGTATTTTGGCTGTTGCCTGATCGATAAAAAGATCGCTGCAATGGCGTCGTGACAGGAACGGCCTGGGCGAAACCCGTACGAGTTGGCTTCAAATTTAGCTTCCCATTCGGGTTCAAGTGCTTGTTTGACTAGCGCTTGGAGCGCTCGGTCGTGCATGATGGGAATCGAAAGTGGCCGCTGTTCCGTGCTGTTGAATTTGGGTATCCAAACTCGACGGCTCGGGGTCGCTTTATCTCCTATCTGGAGACCTCCCACCAACGTCATTCTGGCTTTGGGCGTGAGAGAGGCGACACCATCGATGCCTGCCGTTCTCTTCCCGGTGTTGTCCTGAGTGACGCGGCGCACTGCCAGACACTTGGCTGACCAGGACTTCATCATCAGTCGCTGGAGTCTACGGACTGCCTTAACATCGCCACGCAGCGAGGCTCGGTAGATGCGCTTTTGCAACTTGAAAACTTTCCGCTCTAGCTTACGCCAGGGAATCGTTCTCCATTCATACGTAGTCGTTAACTCGCTCATGACATATCAATTGCGACTGGCACCTCTACCTTCCAAACTGTCGTGTCTCTGTCGGCGTATCCCCTAGCTTTCCTAGAGGCATTTGCTTCTGAGACAATCCTGCCATCCTGCTGCTTGCGGGTGACTCCCTGCTCAAGTCATCGACCTTTACTTGAGAGCAAACAGGACGGTTACTTCGTTCCTAGCTTTCGTTTGTCGCTGAACTTAGGTTTCCACTTTCCGCCGGGTGTCTGGAGGATGCGTTCAGGTCAGTTCTGTAGCTGCCTGACTCAATTGCCTTTCCCGTTTTGGGCAAGCCTGGTTCTTCATTGTTGAAGACCTCCGCAAAAGGGAGGGTTAAGCCCGCGTTGGCTTGTTCGCAGTGACGACGGTTCAATCATGGATTCACATGACATTAACCTTATTCAGCTATGCTCGACGGGGTTCCCAGTCGGGTTCTGAGTTACCGCCTTTTCTCCCATGCTGGCTACTCCTTGGCTGTCAACTCAAGCAGTAGTGGGAGATGCTGTCACTCCTGCATCAAGGAGGGATGGAATCTCACCATCACGAAAACTAAGTTATCAAGGTTCTGTTGGGATTTCTCCCTTCTTTAACCTTGCCAGCCGTCCCTAGACAAATTTGCCTGTTTAGGCTGAACGAATCGCACACAGAAACCTACGCTTATGAGTCGTTTTTGCTATTTCAAACCGTAGGTTTTCGTCAGATTGCCATCACATTACACAGGCGCTAACTGGTATGACGATGGCTAGGAAAGCACAGGTTGTACAGCCCCTTCCAGACGTGTCGTAATTTATTAGTTAAATTACGACACGTCTGGAAGGGGCTCATGGCAATGACTCAAAAGGACAAACAGAACCAGATTGAATCATCTGCGAAGATCACTGTCTTTGCGATCGCACTACTTGGCCTGACGGCACCGCTAAAAAAACGACCGTTTTTTTGACACTCTGAAAAACAGCCTAATTTGACCTTGATTAGCACAAAGAAACTCGTCTAAAATTCAAAGCTAAATAAACCCCTATCGATTTATCTTTTTTAGCGGTCTGAAGGTCTTTATGCTAATTGGCTATGCGCGAGTATCGAAAGCAGATGGCTCACAAGCTTTAGATCTGCAACTGGATGCACTCGCTGAGGCAGGTGTGCCCGAAGATCGAATATATAGAGACCGGGTTTCGGGAAAGACGGAGAAGCGACCAGGGCTAGATGCTTGCATGAAAGCTTTACAGCCGGGAAACACTTTAGTGGTTTGGAAGCTTGACCGCCTGGGGCGAGACCTCAAGCACTTGGTTAACACGGTTGACGAACTACGACAGCGAGAGATCGGGTTCAAGGTGCTGAGCGGCGCTGGTGCAGAAATTGATACCACTACTGCGAATGGTCGCCTATTCTTCGCAGTATTCGCAGCGCTAGCAGAGTATGAGCGGGAGCTGATCTCAGAACGCACGAGGGCGGGTTTGCAGGCGGCGCGATCGCGAGGGCGCTTGGGCGGACGACCACGCAAAATGGACACCACCGCCCTCCATATGGCTATGACTGCAATGAGCGATCCAGAAGCTTGCGCTCAAGAAATCGCGCAAAGGCTCGGGATAACGACCGCGACGCTCTACAACTACGTAAATGGCGACGGCTCGGTTAAAGAAGCCGGTCAGCGATTGCTGGATAAAGCCAGAAAGTGAAGCAAAACCGCCGCTAACAAGGGATGGTCAATATGAAATCCGAAGTCGGGCGATCACATTCTCTAACCATCGAAGGCTATAGGATTCCAAAGTTGCATAAAAAGGGGATAATCAAACCTCTGAGACAGCGATGGTGCAGAGTATGAACGCAGTCGAAATCGAAGAAGCCGTTTCCCAGCTTGCTGAAGCCCCCTTCGATCCAGAGGAGTTCCCTTTCGCTTTCCTCGAAGCTTTTGGTAACAAAAAAACGACTATCAAGCGGTTAAAAAGCAAGCGTAGCAGCTCAAACAAGTCCGACCTAGACGGTGTGCTCCAGCGTAATAACATCCACCTGAAAGTTTGCAATGAGGGCGAAATAGAAAGCACTCTCGCAGCATTGAGAGAAAGTCCTGCAACTGTCAAGCAAAAGGCCAAGTTTATTCTTGCAACTGATGGCAAGCTCCTAGAAGCAGAGAACATAGCGGATGGCGAAACTATCGTCTGCGACTACCCGAACTTTCATGACCATTTTGGTTTCTTCTTGCCACTGGCAGGCATCACAACCATCAAACAGATTCGCGAAAATGCCTTTGATATAAAGGCAACGGGCCGTCTAAATCGCCTGTATGTAGAGTTGCTGAAAGAGAACCCAGAGTGGGACACAGCAGAACGTCGGGAGGAGATGAATCCCTATATGGCGCGGCTTATCGTCTGCTTCTTTGCAGAAGATACGAATATTTTTCATAGCGATGGTCTGTTTACACAAACTGTCACGCAGATGAGCGAAAGCAATTCTTCAAACACCCATGAGGTACTGTCGGAAGTGTTTCGGGCGATGGCTACCACATTGCAGGAGAGAGAAGCAGCAAATATTCCCAACTGGGCCAATGGTTTTCCCTATGCAAATGGAGGACTGTTTTCTGGCAGCGTGGAAGTGCCGCGCTTTAGCCGTATTGCCCGCTCCTACCTACTGCATGTAGGAAATCTGGACTGGACGAAGATTAACCCTGATATCTTCGGCTCGATGATTCAGGCAGTAGCAGATGACGAAGAGCGCGGTGCGTTGGGAATGCACTATACCAGTGTTCCTAACATACTCAAGGTATTGAACCCGCTATTTTTGGATGACCTGCGTACTCAGTTGAATGAAGCAGAAGAGAACGTTCGTAAGCTGCTTAATTTACGAAAGCGGATGGCTCGTATTCGAGTGTTTGACCCGGCTTGTGGATCTGGCAATTTCCTAGTCATCGCTTACAAAAAGATGCGAGAGATTGAAGCGGAAGTCAATCGGCTTCGGGGCGAGGCGGATCGTAAGTCTGACATTCCTTTAACTAACTTTCGCGGAATTGAGTTACGTCATTTTTCTGCTGAAGTGGCGCGGCTAGCGCTAATTATTGCGGAGTATCAGTGCGATGTGTTGTATAGAGGGCAACGCCTCGCACTGGCAGAGTTTTTGCCTTTAAAAGATGAGAACTGGATCACCTGCGGTAATGCGCTGCGGTTGGACTGGCAGGGTATCTTTCCACCAGAAGGAACTAAGGTCACGATAGAAAGTGAAACTTTGTTGGATACGCCACCAGAGCAAGCAGAGGTTGAGTTTGAGAACGAAGGTGGAGAGACTTATATCTGTGGGAATCCGCCTTATTTAGGCTCGACTTGGCAAACGAAAGAACAAAAAGCTGATCTCAAAAACATCTTTGAAGGACGGGCAAAGAAATGGAAATCTCTTGATTATGTTTCTGGCTGGTTCATGAAAGCGGCAGACTATGGCATACAGGCACGTTCTGCTGCTGCGTTTGTGGCTACTAATTCAATTTGCCAAGGTCAGCAGGTACCGATTCTATGGCCACTCATTTTTGCAACTGAGCATGAGATCGCATTTGCTCATACGTCTTTTAAGTGGGCGAATTTAGCAAGTCATAATGCCGGTGTGACTGTAGTGATTGTTGGCATTTCCAATAACGTCAGCAAAATAAGGCAGATATATTCTACTGAAGATAACCAAGAAACGGCTGTCAAAGAATCTGAAAATATCAACGCATATTTGGTATCAGGCCCTAATGTTGTGATTGAGAGAGCCGGAAAACCAATGAGTGACGTCTTCGAGATGAGTTTTGGCAATAAACCAGTTGATGGAGGTAACTTACTTCTGTCTACAGAAGAAGTGAATGAACTCCATCTTTCAAAAGAACAGCACGACAAATTTATCCGGCGAATTTACGGTTCGGCAGAATTTATAAAAGGTCTATCTCGCTACTGTCTATGGATTGAGGATAAACATCTTGATGAAGCGCTCGCTATTGAGGCTCTCCAACAACGAGTTGAGGGAGTAAGAAAGATGCGGCTTGCTAGCCCTGACAAGAGCGCGAACGCAATGGCTGAGCGATCTCATCAGATGCGTGAAATGAATATCGCGGAATACTGGACAATAACAGTTCCTCGTACATCCTCAGAAAATCGACCATTCCTACCAAACGGGCTTATTGATAGGCATAGCACAGTAACAAGCGAAGCCTTTGCCCTCTACGATGCTCCCCTCTGGAATATGGCTCTCATCGCCTCCCGCCTCCACCTAGTCTGGATCGCCACCGTCTGCGGCAAGCTCAAAACCGACTTTCGCTACTCCAACACCCTCGGCTGGAATACTTTCCCCGTCCCCACTCTCACAGAGCAAAACAAAAGCGACCTCACCCACTGCGCTGAAGACATCCTTATTGCCCGCGAACACTACTTTCCTGCCACCATCGCTGACATGTACGCCCCTGATCGCATGGACAGTAAGTTTCCCCTTGTCCGCGAAGCCCATGATCGCAACGACGAAGTACTAGAGCGCATTTACATCGGTCGCCGCTTCAAAAACGACACCGAGCGGCTAGAAAAACTCTTCGATCTCTATACAAAAATGGCTACGCAGTAAGCGTGCTGAGCCAATTAAGGCCAAAACGACAAGTTTCACTAAATATCCAATTCTTATGAGTAACTCTATATCTGTTCCTTCTGTTTCTGTTTCTTATTCACAAGATGGCACTTCAACAAAGTCAAACGCCCTTGGCATGAGGCCAATGCAGGAACGTGCCTACCAAAAGCGCGGCGAACAGTATCTACTCATCAAATCACCGCCTGCTTCTGGGAAGAGTCGGGCGCTCATGTTCATTGCCCTGGATAAGCTCGAAAATCAAGGCATTAAACAGACCATCATCGTCGTTCCAGAGAAATCAATCGGCTCTAGTTTCCATAACGAGCCGCTCAGTCAGTTTGGCTTTTGGGCGGATTGGCAAGTGGAACCCAAATGGAATCTCTGCGATGCTCCAGGCACCGACGGCGGCAAAGTAGAGGCGGTGAAGAAGTTCATAGACAGCGATGCCAAAGTACTGGTCTGCACCCATGCCACGTTCCGCTTCGCCGTTGACAAGTTCGGCATAGAAGTCTTAGATGACCGGCTGATTGCCGTCGATGAGTTTCATCATGTCTCTGCTAATCCAGACAACAAGCTAGGCGATCACATCCGCCAGCTCATGACCCGCGACAAAACCCATATCGTCGCCATGACCGGCTCTTACTTTCGCGGCGACGCCGAAGCCGTCCTACATCCAGAAGACGAGTCCAAGTTCGACACCGTTACCTACACCTACTACGAGCAGCTCAACGGCTATCAGTACCTCAAGCAGCTAGACATTGGCTATTACTTCTACGCAGGCAGCTACACCGACGAAATTATGGCGGTGCTCAACCCTGACGATAAAACTATCCTACACATTCCCAATGTCAACTCTCGTGAGAGCACAAAGGATAAAATCCGCGAAGTTGAGCACATCATTGACGAGCTGGGCGAGTGGCAGGGAGCTGACCCAGACACCGGATTTCAGCTTGTGAAAACGGCTGAGGGTAAAACGCTCAGAATTGCTGACTTAGTAGACGATGATGCCAGCAAGCGAGATAAGGTCGCAGCTGCATTGAAAGACCCTTCGCAGAAGAACAACCGTGAGCATGTAGACATCATCATCGCCCTCGGAATGGCAAAGGAGGGCTTTGACTGGATCTGGTGCGAACACGCTCTAACAATTGGCTACCGCTCTAGCTTGACGGAAATTGTACAGATTATTGGCCGTGCTACTCGTGACGCTCCTGGTAAGACCCGCGCTCGGTTCACTAACCTAATCGCTGAGCCTGATGCGACTGAAATTGCTGTCACTGAAGCTGTCAACGACACCCTCAAGGCTATTGCAGCGAGTCTTCTGATGGAACAGGTGCTTGCACCACGCTTCGAGTTCAAACCCAAACATCCCAACAATCAGGCGACACCAGGGTTTGACTATGGGGAAGAGGGCTACAATCCTGACCAGTGCAATGTAGGCGTCAATCCAGAGAACGGCCTTATTCAGATGGAAATCAAAGGGCTAGCTGAACCCAAAAGCCCGGAAGCTCAGCGCATCTGTCTAGAAGACTTAGCTGATTGGTATACACCTTTTATTCAAGACAAACCAACTATTGAGCGCGGCCTATTTGATGAGGAGCTGGTGCCCGAAGAACTGACCCAGGTGCAGATGGGAAAAATCGTCAAAGAGAAGTTCCCTGACTTGGATGAGGAAGACCAAGAAGCGGTCAGACAACATGCGATCGCCGCACTTAATCTCGTCCAGCAGGCCAAGAAGGAAGCCGATGACGGAACGGGCGATACAGCAGCAAACACCTCATTCATTGATGGCATACGGAAGTTTGCGCTATCCGTCACAGAGCTGGATATGGACCTAATTGACCGTATCAACCCCTTTGGTGAAGCCTATGCTATTCTCGCTAAGTCAATGAGCGAAGAGCGACTGAAGCAAGTCGCAGCGGTAATCGCCGCTAAACGGGTAAACCTGAGTGTAGAAGAAGCACGAGAATTAGCCAAGCGAGCGCTGCGCTTTAAGAATGAGAAAGGCAGGCTCCCCTCTCTAACAGCAGCAGACCCGTGGGAAAAGCGGATGGCTGAAGGAATTGCCTATCTGCAACGCAAAGTGAAGGAAGAAGACGATGCCTAAGCACACGACAGCAGCAGATCGGGACTTGCTTGGCGAGCTGGGTGTAGATACAGCGCCCGCTAAAGTCAAGAAGCTCTCTCCAAAAGAAGAACGCATTATCGCTGGCTTCGAGGAAATAGAGCGGTTTGCAGAAGAGCAAGGCAGAGCACCTCAGCATGGGGAAGACCGCGATATCTTTGAGCGGCTCTACGCGGTGAGACTGGATCAGCTACGAGAATCTGAAGAATGTCGAGCAGTCTTAGCTGAGCTGGACTCACAGGGGCTGTTAGACACTGAAGTTGATGCTAGCCCAGTTACCGATAAAGACATAGACGATGAAGCACTGCTGGCCTCTCTAGGCGTCAGTACATCCTCAGAAGGCGATATTACACAGCTCACCCATGTGCGATCTCAAAAGGACATTAAGGCAGCTGAAGAGGTCGCACAGAGAACGCCTTGTGAGGACTTCGATAGCTTCAAGCTTATCTTCGATAACGTGCAGCACGATTTAGATACAGGGACACGGCAAACCCTTAAGTACCAGGACAACGCAGCCATCAATCAAGGTGACCTCTTCATTCTCGACGGGCATAAAGTTCTAGTAGCCGAGATGGGTGACTCATTCGTAGGCGATCACGGTCGTCCAGACTGTAGGCTGCGGGTCATCTATGACAACGCAACTGAGAGTGATCTACTCATGCGATCGCTTCAGCGAGCCTTAAACAAAGACAAGGCCAGTCGCCGCATTACGACCCCAGACCTCGGCCCTCTTTTTGATGGCATAGAAGAAGATGAGCTGCTAACTGGATACATATACGTGCTCAGAAGCAAGTCAGACCATCCCTTCATCGCAGACAACCGACAAATCATCCACAAAATCGGCGTGACCGGGGGCGACGTTGAAAGCCGAATTGCCAACGCGAAGAAAGATCCGACCTATCTGCTGGCAGAGGTAGAAATCGCCCAGACCTTCAAGCTGATGAACATCAACCGAAAAAAGCTTGAATCACTGCTCCACAAATTCTTCAGCGATGCACGATTAGATTTAGAGTTCGAGGATCGCTTTGGTAATCCAGTGAAACCAAAGGAGTGGTTCCTCGTTCCGCTCAACGTCATTGAGGAGGTAGTCGATAAAATTCAAGCAGGCATTATTGACCAGTTCCAATATGATCGGCAGACAGCAAGTCTTACCAGGATAGAGGATGCCATAAGTGACTAGGGAATTATGATCACGAAGTCTTTTAGCAGAATAAATGCCTGGTTACAATCACCGTCCTTGGTGTTCCTGTGGTTGGTGCGGAGGGCCTCGAACTGGCCAGCGGCGGCGTAGAGGCACTATTCGCCGCTGCGATGAAAGTGGGTACTCGGTTTCATCCGCTTCCAGCAAACCTTCTGCGACTCCGCAAACAGACGAGGCTAGAACCTATCTCACTCAGTGTTGGTGGTGTGGTGCCACTGTTTACTTCCATTCCAATGGATATGGCGATGCTGTTCTGTTTGATAGTCTAGGCATACCATGGCAAGTTCACTCGTGCTGGGAAAAGCATCGTGAGAAGCAAAAACAAGTGAAGACCATCTTCGACTTGAGTGTTGATAAAGCAAAATGCCTAGTACTTGCTGGTGCTATTAACAACCTTCTTTCTGAAGGCTTCACTCCAACAAAGGCAGCTGTCGCTAAAGCTATGGGTACTTCAATAAGACAGCTACATGCAGACTACGGACACCTATATGTATGTCTTCCTGGTTACGGCGACCGAATTGATATACGCAAGGGTTTCTAGATATCGTCTCAAAAATCGTAGATACCACTTGCTTTTGGAACTTTGATTGTGACACAGCTTTTGGAACACCCAAGTGGCCCTAAAAGCCGCTTTTTTGGCATTCTGCCAGCATGTATCAAAACGGTCATTTAAAGTACAGGAGTACACTTCATGATCACAAGCGCTGTTCAATC
>CALDSK010000059.1 GCA_937911865.1 uncultured Synechococcus sp. | reverse complement strand
GCTGGTAGGCTTCGGCCATCGTTGGGGTCAAAGGTTAAACTACCAAGGTATGCAACCCGCGCTTGAGACAGGCAGCAGTCACTTCACAATGCAGATGATCAGGGACTGAGACAATGGCGCAGCCAGGTGGGTCAATCTTTTCCAGAACTTCCAAGTAGCTTTGAGCCGAATCCTTTTGGTTTGGGTAAAACTGTAAAGGCAACGAAACACCCGTTAAACTAGCCAACTGCTGAGCTTTGTGCGCTGCCTCCTGGGCTCCACTTGCACGGGTGCCAACTATTTGGATTTGACTCAGGATCTCGCTGTTTTTCTGGAAGGCACTAACAGCCGGGAGGATGGTACCAAACCCATCTGTTTGCCGCCCGCAAACATACATACCCGTTCCAACAATGCAAAGTTTCATCAAATGGCAGCAAATTTAAAAATTTAAGCAGGTTTTTCTAAAGAATCAAGCATAAGAAGCATTTCATGGGTTAAAGCGATGCAATATCGTTATTTTAGTCACCAACCTTTAGGAAAGCAGTGCCCTAACTTTAGATGCACCTCAGGGAAATTCCAAATTAGGCTCCGTTTGCCAAAGTTATGAATTATCAGTGGAGTCAACTGCTCAAACCTACACGCCTCAGACCATTTATAACTTTCTGTTTTACCAAAAAGCTTAGCTTATACTTTCGGCAAGCAACCAGCGAGAGAAATTTTCCGCGATCTCTCATAAAAAAAGTATCTTTTGTTTTCCTGAGTGCCACGCAGCGCATCCCCCTTATGACTGTATTGGAGAGTAATTTATATCCGCATTCTTTCGCCAACACCCTAAAAAAGTTAGATGAGTAATAATAGCGACAGTGATTTTTCCATGCGCCTTTCTCGTCATGTTCATAAACATCGGGAACCAAATGGATAAAAACTCCACCTACCTTAATGCAGCTATGAATAACGCTGAAGCATTCATATTGGGCTTCGTAAGGTTCGACATGCTCAGTAGTACCAGCATTAATCATAATATCGTATGAGTTATGCCAATCATAAAATTGTTCAGGCTGAGTAAGATCACGAATGACTGCACCATGAAGTCCATTTAAATCTACGGAAGTATGCACATAGCCACGATTTATAAAATATATTTTCCCTGTCTCCTCAATAATGCTTGGATCTCCAATTACTTGATCACCAAGCTCAAGAATTCGAAGGTTGCTTACATTCTTTCCATAGACTTCTCCAATTGATGATTCTATAAAGTCAAGATAAGCTGCCTTTAAACCCACGAAAGACCTCCAACAGACTTGGCATATTCATTTAAATAAAAAAGTATCCTATCAAATAACTTAAAGCGATATGATCCTTCATTCAAAGCCGCGCTTAAAGCTTTCTGATGCACCTTTTCTATGGTAGCCGTAAAATAGAGAACTCCAGAGAAAGTTTAGACCGGATGCCTTCAAAATCTCCAAGCACTCTGTTCTGACCTATAAAGTCTAAGACATCATGTAGAAAACGCTGTATAAATCTTAAAACTCACTGACATAGCTCATAAAAGTATCACTCTTAATTTTTTGTAAAGCTCTTGTTCTCCAGAGGCGAAACAGATATGACGCGAAGCTTCATATGTAGGCTCTAGAGCCTTAGTTGGGTCATAGTATATTGCTGGAACTTCTAAGTAATCAGCAACATAAGCTGGTGAAGTGTATGGAATTGCTAATACGCAGTCACATGAAGAGATAAGGGCATACATATTTTCCTGACGATCAAATATACGAAGAATACCAACATCAGTATACTTTTGAAGCACAGACTGATACATAGGACTAATTTGAGACATGCCTGCTGCGGAGCGGACTTTACCCTTGAGGCATAACTCAAATTCTAAAGATGCTTTTGCTGATACTGCTCTTGAAGCTGCGATAATATCTTCAATTAAGGAAATCATACTGTCTGGAGTATAGATCTCATCATAGAAGTTTTCTTTGACAACTTCTTCTCTTCGCGGATCGACATCAAAAATCCCAATTCTTACAGCGCCAGTTCGCTTTGACAACGCCTCTTTGGGCAAATAACCCAATATTGGCCCTACGACATTGATCTCGCTTTTAGGATTGAGTTCTTTCCAATATGCTCTATATCCCTTAGTCCAAACCCAGTGGACATCAGCATATGTATATTTCCAAATTGGATGATGCATAGATGTCTTAGATAAGTCTTCTCCTTTGTAGACCATAGGCCTAGAATTTTGAGAATGATGCTGCATATGGACTGTCAGACAACCAATGGCATTGCATCGCATCCACAGAGGTTGCTCTAACCCTCCACTGGCTTGAACTATCGTCTTTAAACATTTCGCATGAACAAGAGATCTTGCAACCGGCAGTTCAGCTATATCTTTTGCAAGCAAGGATAATAATGGAAATCGAAAAACTATGTACAGAAACTGAATAGGAAGGTAGCTATGGCTTAGTAGCAGCTTTATTCGATCTGAGATATCAATATATGAATGCGCTAATAGATCTCTAAGTGCTCTCGTCGTTTTGACATAATGAATAAACTCTGTTGCTTGAGTATGAATGAAATCATTAGATTCTATCCATAACTCTTTAGCTTGTGAAAGAGGTAAGATAGAACCCTTTCTACAAAACTCTATAAATCTCTCGTCTGTATCATTATATAGAATCCACTGAATCGGCACTCCTTGAAGGAGTGTAACAGGTTTATTTACTGCACATTTAGGTGAGATAAATCCTCCGTAAATGATTGCTAGAAACAATTTGCTCCAATGCGAAAGAAAGCGCAAACAATATTTTAATAAGAATAAGTTTTTGATCTTAACTTTACCTGTCTCTTGATTAAGATGGAAATGATTAAATTTCAAACAGATATTACCTGGAAGAATATTAGCCTCGCCTTCTTTAAAGCGATTTGAACACAGCTTGATATAGTCTGCTAACGCTCCATAAGCAATGACTTGCAAAAGGCGATCGCATATAATGTCTGCTTCCACACCGAAAGTCTTAAAAAGTCTTGGTTTTAGCCACAACCTAGACTTTTCAATAACTCCGTTGAATCTGGCGTAGATATGTTTGTAATTGAACTTCGCAGACACTAGTTTTAATTCGACAATGGCTACAGCAGTTCCCACTTAAGGGGAGTTCCCTTTTCAGCACTTTTCTTGATGGGCTTTCCTATTACTGTGTCGTAGTACTTGGGTGGTAACCCGTGCCCTGGCCTTATCGCTCTTAAGTTTTTAGGAGTAAAAATATCTCCTGCTTTCATATCTTCGGCTATATATAAGCTTCGACGAAAGACTAAAGACTTTTTCTCAGCTTCAACAGGTCCGTATTGAATGTGCCCAAGCGATCGCCAAGCTCGCCGAGTTTCTGCAACAAGTTGAGCCATTTCAGCGGGCTCCAATGAAAATGCACTGTCAACTCCACCCTCAGCACGACTTAAGGTGAAATGTTTCTCGATAGCAACAGCTCCAAGCGCCACGCTGGCTACAGCAGCGCCAACACCTAACGTGTGGTCAGACAGTCCTACTTGCACACCGAATAGATCGCGTAGATGAGGAATTGTGCGCAGATTAGAATTTTCAGGAGTGGCCGGATAGGTGCTGGTGCATTTAAGTAAAATCAAATCTTGGCAGCCTGCGGCTCGAGCAGCGCGAACTGTTTCATCGAGCTCTGCAAGGCTAGCCATACCTGTAGAAATAATCATAGGATTGCCGGTTCTGGCTACCCTACGGATGAGCGGCAGATCAATGTTTTCAAAGGACGCAAGTTTATAACAGGGGACATCTAGCGACTCTAAAAAATCTACGGCAGTGGCATCAAAAGGAGTACTAAAACCAATAATGCCAAGTTCTTGACATCGCTCAAAGATAGGTTTATGCCATTCCCAAGGAGTATGAGCTTCCTCGTACAGCTCGAAAAGGGAACGTCCTTTCCATAAGCTGCTTGGATCGTCAATAAAAAAATCACCTCCAGTTAGATCTAACGTCATTGTGGCTGCACTATAAGTTTGTAGCTTTAGAGCATGAACTCCAGCTTCAGCTGCTGCATCCACGATTTCTAGCGCTCGCTTTAAAGACTGATTATGGTTGCCAGACATCTCTGCAATAATTAGTGGAAAATGTTTTGGGCCTATAGCATGTTGCCCTAACAATACGGAAGACATATAAATCAGTTTTAGAGGATATTTTCAATATGTAATGGCATTATAAAATCGAGCACCAATTTTTCCAATCTCCACATCTTTTAACTGAACTGACTTACCATTTACTTCTTCAATTGCCCATAAAACATCAGAAAATCCCATTCTGTGCCGCATCAAAACGGTCGATGAAAATCTTGGATTAATCTCAAATATGCGTACTCCTTCATTGGTTATACGGAGCTGGATATTCATACTCCCCTTAAGAGATAAAGCTTCTGCGATAGTTACGCAAATTTTCTGTATTTCAGATGAGTTAATCACCTTTGCCCAGCTAGTGAAGCCTCCAGTTAACCGACGTAAGAGCTGTAAAACAGCAACGTTATTATTTTGATCTCGGTAAACAGCACAAGTTACTTCTTTATCATCTGGAAGCAATAACTCTTGGAAAACTGAATTCGAGTACTTCTCCGATAGGTATTTCGCGTCATCCTTACATGAAACTATAAAGAGATTTCGAGAGCCAGATCCGAAGCGGTCCTTCAGAATACAAGGAAACCTATTGGGAATACCAGTGCTCGCAAGCTGAGTCCAAGGCACATGTAGGCCTAGAGAAGCTAGGTAATCAATTGTCTTTAGCTTGTCAATACCGATTTCAATTACTTTTTTGCCACAGGTTATGAAAGAGGCATCGAAGGAATCGCATGTCTCTAACTCAAGAACTCTCAGCTCAGATTCTGTTGTTGGAATAACAATGTCAATACTCTCAGATTCAATGATTTTCTTAAGATCCGCTATGTAATCAAGAGTTAAGTCTGCTGAAGGAACAATATACAGTGAATCAACAAAAAACTTAGCTGCATTGTATTCGCTAAGATCTGTCCCTACTAAATAATAGTCAGGATATGACTCACGTAGAATAGTTGCTATTCCCTGAGCAATATCGCCTCCCATACCTGTTATAAGAACCTTTTTCATCTTCTAAGGAAAACTTCCCAAAGGTAAGGAATCTCAGGATGACGCAGCTTTGACTCATTTACGATGAATTGAAAATCATAGCTTTCAATATGAAAGTTAACTTCTTCAGAAACAGTATCTAGCAAGCTCCAATGAGCTTCATGTCTTCTGTTTCTTGGCTGGCCAACTGATCCAGGATTCAATAATGACGTTTTTTTGTATTTTTTCTCCATCGGATAATGAGTATGTCCCATAATTATCCATCTATAACCTGTCAGCGCCATCTTTTTAAGACTTAATTCATCTGTATTTGGATAGACATACTCTTCTAAGCTAAAAGGAGAACCGTGACAGAGCAATATTAAATTGTCATCTATACGAAGCTTCAGCGGATGTGGTAAATTGATCAACCAATCTTTCTGAAGTACTGTTAGTTCCTCTAAAGCTACTCTCAAACCGCTACCGTAGCTACTTTCCATCTCAGACAATAAACTGACGTTATTGAGGACTTTACTTAGCATCAGTTCATGGTTACCTTTGACGATTAAGCAGTCCCAAGGCTCTAACAGTTCAAGATCTAACTTAGGCCTGAAATAGTATCCAACTAGTTCTCCCGTGATTAATAATTTCTGAACGCCTAAATTTTTTGCAGACTTTAAAACTGCTTCTAGAGCTAAATGGTTACCGTGGATGTCACCCATCACACCAATCTTCATTCAACCATCTCTTTCTTTATATCTTGAAGAGCCTCTCTAAAGCTCCTGCTAGGTGGTAATGCGAGAGAGGGCTCAACTACTTGATCTGTTGCTGCCCTACCAGAAACAGATCGCGGCTTTTGATGAGGTAGAAAAACCTCACACAATTGGTGCATCATTTCAGAAATAGTCAGTGTTTCACTTCCGGCTACAAAGTGCATGCCTTGTAAATTGTTAGAAAGAGATGCTGCGATACTGGTTGCCGCATCTTTTACATAAATATAGTTCCTACGAGATTTCCCTTCGCCGATGATCTGCGGCAATTGTTTATTTTTGGCTTGAGCAATAGCTCTATTTAGTCCAAGATGACTGGGGCCCCCGTCTCCAAATATTCCACAAAATCTAAGAATACAACTATTCACTTTCGATGCAGAAATAAGCTCTTCTGCTAGCCATTTGCTATATCCATATGGCGTATCTGCTTTTATCTCGCTCAGAGAGTTGATTAGCTTCGATCTAACACCGCAAACAATAGAAGCCGAAGCGAAGATAAATTTAGCATTCCATTGTTTTGCCAAAAACAGAAGGCACGCGGTCGACAGAACATTTGGTATATATAGCTCAGCACTAGATACGCTGTTGAAGCCTACCTTTGTAGCCAGATGAATAATCGTATCAAATTTATACTTATGCTCTAGTTCGAGAATTTCTTTCGGATTTTCTAAATCTAATAAAATAGAATTATTAGAAGTTTGCGATCGCAAACCTTTATAAACTTGCCATTTATCTTGTTCTAAAGCAGATACCGTGGATCTCCCTAAAAACCCATTTGCCCCTGTAATAAAAACTTTACCTCGCATATATAAATTTTTTAATTAGAAAGTATCGTACTAAGGAAAGAGAAGATTTTTAAGGAGAGCTTTGTTTGCTAAAAAAATTGGCCTTACTAATCATTTTCCAGCTCAGAGGTAATATATCAATTCTAAATACGCTGCGAGACTGCTTCTTGAGGCTACTCTAGAGGGCTTAAGAATGCAGTCAGGTTTCGGCCAATGCCAAGCTGTGCCATAGATTCATAGAATCTATGAATACTCTCTATGGGCTTTTCGTCAATCAAATTCTCAATCTGTACTCGTGCATAATGAGCTTGCTTGCCTGCCGATTTATCAGCAATATAATTAGACTTTGAATGATATAGAAACCAATCAATCGGAAAATCTGCATGAATTGTGATATTAGACCAACCTGTTGCATCAATCACGTTCATAAGACTTCCATGATTGAAATATGAAAGATGATCCGGTGGTGAAACCCAGAAAGAATGTTCAATATGTTTGTTTTTAAGCGCACCTTCCTGAGTAAGAGAAAAATCATTAGGCACAGTTACAACTAAAATACTGTCAGAGTCCATTAGACTTTTGAGCGAAGCCAGTAATTTGAGTGGTTCGATCACATGTTCAAGAACGTTTTGCAGCCATACAACAGAGTAACGATTTCCTTTGTCGATTTCTTGATTTAAGAGATCAAAGATATCGCCCTTGGTCAACAGATCGATGCAGGATGGATTTTGTGACTTTATTCCCGACTCGCTATAATCAAATCCTTTTGCTTTCCACCCCAATTCTTTAAAGCAGGAGAGCGTAAAGCCCTCCCCACAGCCAACATCTAACAGTGTCCCTAGAGAATCACCTCGATGTTTACGAATGACTTCCCAACGTTGGCGTACTTTTGCTTTAAGGTACTTTAATTCATCTTTGGAATACTTTAGCTCATAACTACCCTTAGCTTGCTGGTAGTATTTTTCTGCATAGTAGTTTTGTAATTCATGATCAGTAGGTGGATTAGCAATTCTCCAAAAGCCTAGAGGATGTAAGGTTAAGCGAGGATCAAATAAAAAGCTCATTTCAGCATATTGAACAAATTGTACGAAAGCTACCTACACCATCTACAGTTGCTATACAAGCTTTGTACATAGACTGCCTATATTCAAAGGAAAGAACAAGTCTCTTCAAAGACTCAGAGAGATGAGATACTTTGAGTAAATGATACCAACCTAAACTTTTAAACGCTCCAAGCATATGAAGTCTGTCTATAAGAAGTTCTTGATTTTTAGCAAGAACTATAAGTATGCCTGGTAGACCCATAAATGCTAATTCCCAGCAGGTGCTTCCCCCCGCTGCAATTGCCATATCTGCCCAAGCTATAAGCTTCGGCATATCCGTCACATTTCGCTGTAGTATAATTCGTCTATCAGTTGTTTTTATAGCAGCTTGCAACTCTGCAAAATGAGGATTGCTGCCGCCGACAACAACGATCGCCTCTAAATCAGGTAATTCGACCTGCTGTAGCGCCTGAATCACTTTTAGCGTCACATTATCTGGATCACTGCCGCCTAAAGTGACCAAAACTTTCCGACCTACCGGCTCAATTTGTCGCTGCCACCCCCGCCAAAGCCAAAACTCTCTGCGTAGCAGCGCATATCGAGTCCCCAGTAAAAGTTGAGTATAGGGCTCACGGTTGGTGTAGAGCCCCTCATGAGCATAAATATTTTGGTTGAGTACCCAATCTGCAAAATAGTGGTCAGCATGAGCATTATCGTCAACAACCAGAACACGAAAACCTGCGGTTTTGAGTCGGCGTTGATACGTTGCATCAAAATGATAACCATCGACGACAATCACTTTTGCCGCCATATCACGGGCTACCGCAACGGTATTTTCTGCGTCTTTCTGGCCACCAAGAGATTCTGTATGGAGCAGCACTTCAAACCCTTCTACCCGCAACCTATCTTCTAAAGCAGCAATTTCAGAAGACGTTAAAAAGCAAGCCTGCCCAACATCTGTTTGCCACGCTTGGGCTAGCGCAAGGCAACGCATAATGTGCCCAGTCCCAATCCGAGGTGAGGCATCAGCACGAATTAGCAGATAGGGTCTACTCAAAATTTTTGTGATGACACTATTCGATAGATTAATTCAGGCGTTTGAAACCGCTGTGACAAATCGGGCCTTTAAGGAGAGAACGCACATCGCGCCCGGCTTCACACTCTTTGATTAGGCTAAAGACTGAATCCAGCGCTGTTAAATAGCCTTGAATAACTTCAGGCGTATGGGCCGTACAGACATATACACTAGTTGCAGCCAGATACCCTTGTGCCAGCATTTCTTGGGTAACCAATGTCTTATAGGCCAGATGATGTGGGCTGACGAAAGTAAAATTGCTCAAGGCTGGCAGACCAGAGACTGTAATTTCCAACCCGTGCTTTTTAGCTAGCTCCTGCCATGCTGCCCGAATCTCTAAACCAGTTTGCGTGATGGTCTTGTAGGAGTGGATTTGTTCCATGATCTCCAAGGTCTTTAAACCGGCAGTTGGCCCAATTCGCTCCGTCCAGAAAGTGCTGCTAATGAATGTGCTTTGGGCTGCTTCCATTATCTCCCGGCGACCGATGGTTGCGGTGATTC
Organism: uncultured Synechococcus sp.; assembly: GCA_937911865.1. Classification (GTDB taxonomy): domain Bacteria; phylum Cyanobacteriota; class Cyanobacteriia; order Phormidesmidales; family Phormidesmidaceae; genus Phormidesmis. The sequence continues at coordinate 4,542 of CALDSK010000059.1, read as the reverse complement.
CATAGCCGTTTCCTAACGCTTTACCAAACATAGCCATATCAGGCTCAACGCCATATTTTTTATGGAGTCCTCCCAAGGTCTCGCGAAACCCGGATGTGCACTCATCAAAGATCAAGACGATGTTGCGGTCGGTCGCTAACTGACGCTCCTTCTTTAGAAAGCCAGGCTTGGGAGGTTCACTACGGGACACCTCCATTTTGATTACACCAATATCGGAATGTTGATTGACTAGGCTCTCTAATTCTTCAAATTGGTTGTAGCCAAAGGGAAGTACACTTCCTTGCAAACTGTCGGGTACTCCGTTAGGTGCAAGCCCTGGCAGCAAATGTCCAGCTAAGTTTTGTTCATCACCTAAATTTGCTGCTAAATACCAGTCATGCCAGCCATGATAGCCGCAGATCGCTACCCGATGACGACCAGAAGCGGCACGGGCAATCCGAATGGCAATCGCGTTTGCTTCTCCCCCAGTTCTGGCAAACCGCACCATATCAGCCCAGGGATGCAGTTCAACCAAGCGTTCAGCTAGGTACACTTCCTCTGGGCAATTAAGGGTAGACATATTGCCCTTCGCGACAGTTTCTCGTACTGCCTCATCCACCTCAGGATGCCCGTAGCCTAAGATGTTGGTGCCAATGCCCATAATGGACATATCGATATACCGACGACCCTCTAAATCCCAAACTTCACATCCCTTTGCGCGGCTAAAGTAAGCTGGCCACTGATCGGGTAAAAACATCTCTGCCCGTTTTGAGAGCAGCATATTCCCCCCTGGAATAACCTTTTTAGCCCGCCTCCAGAGTTTTTGCCCGGTGCCCAACTGATAACCCTCGTTTCGGCCGATATGACGATTCGCCTCAAACAGCTCAGGTTTTTGCCGTGCTAACTTCAATACTTCTAACCAACTAAAATCCCATCTGGGATAAAATTGCTGGAATACTTTCTGAATCACTTCAAAGTCTTCCGGCTCATCTACAGTCCATCGCTTATCTGAATAATCCTCTGAACACGATAAATTTACTTTTGAGAACTGATCAGACTCTCGAATAAAAGGTGTTACATGTTCTCTCTGTTGAGAATTTTTGGCGTTTTGATGAGCAGCTTTCAAAGCTTGAGATGAAAAAACTTCTGTATCCAATCCATCGGGATAGGTAGGCGGCAATACATTGGAAGCGTAGTCAACTTTTGACTCTAGAAAGCTGTCAATGACCTCATCAACAATGGATGGATCGATTAATGGACAGTCTCCAGTGATTCTTACAACTGCATTTGCCTGGAAACAGCTAGCTGCTTGATAGTAACGATCGAGCACGTCGGAGTCGCTACCTCTATAACCGGCATATCCTAAATCTTGAATATATTGCGCGAGCACATCGTTGTGAAACGTTTCTGCCGTTGCCAAAACAACTTGATCAACTCGTTTTGCCAAAGATAGTCGTTTAAATAAAAGACCAGCCATCGGAGTATCTCTAATAGGTCGCTTTACCTTATCAGGGAAGCGAGTAGATTCCGTACGGGCCTGAACTATAGCAACAATTTTCACAACCGACCCCAACGAGAAGGATGAATTAAATCGGCACAGTCAGTACTAATTGCATCGGGTGGAGCAAAATAGGAAGGTGTATCTAACACTGTTAAGAGTTCTTGAAACTGAATATAGCTATCAATTCCAACAAGTACATTGCTAATCTTCGGCTGTAGCAATATGTAGCTCAGAGAAGCTTGCAGGGGAGTTATTTGCATATCGTTTAGCCACGCATGCCACCGCAAAAATAAATCAGTCCAGGGTCGAAATTTCTCAGGTCGTTCATCAGGAGACATTAAGAGCAGGCCCTGTAAAAAAATAGAGCGCGCATGAACTTCCACTTGCATCCCATAAAGTTTCTGAAGCCAGCCAGAGGTTTGTAATCGCCGATCGAAGACGTTAAAGGGCGCTTGCACTAAATCGAAGGAGTACTTTAGAAACAAGGGGTTCAATTCTTCAGGAGAATAGACTGAGACGCCAATTTTTTGAAATTTATTTTGCGCACGCAGATCGAGTAGAGCTTTAAAGATTGCCTCTCCCCATGGCCCTACTAAATCTTTGGGATTGTGAAGCAAAATCCCATATAAACTTTTAACTCTTAAACGTCTTAAGGATTCAGACAATTGCTCTTGAACCCAAATAGTGACCTCACGAGTGTTAGAAAAATTATCGGGTACTGCAGGCAGCTTTGACACAATCTTCCATTGGTCAACTCCAATCTTGCCTAATACTTTCTCACTATCACCATAAGCGATCGCCGTATCTAAGGTGTCAATACCGGCTGCAAAGGCGCGCTCTAAAATTTTCGATGCCTCTTCTAAGCCAACCTGCCCTTTTTTATTTGCTATTCCATAAGGCAGACCAAACTGAACCGTCCCCAAAGCGAGCTTAGACATATACGTTAAATAAGTTCATGAGGTAAAACCCCAAGCCAAAAGCTTCCCTTTCTCTGGCCATTCAGTACCACATGACTGCGAAAAAAACCTTCAACTTGATAGCCTACTTTTAGAAAGCACCTCAAAGAACTTAAATTATCTTCGTAGCAGCCAGCTTCTATTTTGTCTAAACCTAGACTATCGAAGCCCCACTGGGTAACTGTTCTTATGGCTTCAGTACCTAAACCCTTTCCCCAGAATCTTTTTTCACCAATGAATAAACTCAACTGGCCTCTGAGGTGGTATTGGTTGATAAAGCCTAATTTGATATTACCAATATGAAGTTGACCTAAGTTCTTATCTTCGAACCAAAATATACCTAATAAGTGTTGACTGTCATCTAAATTAATCGTTTCTACAAAATGACGACAGTTTTCAATATTATGAGAAATATGGCGTATTTCTAAATACTGATTTACATCTGGATCGTTTAGCCAGCTTAAGTAGGATTCAGTAACATCATTCAACGTCAATGTTCTGTAAATTAGACGCTCACTTTTTAGTTCAACTAAGGTCATCAGTTAAATTAAAAAGTTTTTTACTTAAAACTAACTCAAACTGATTGTTAACGCCTCTATGACTCGCTCCTGGTCGGTATCTGTCAAGCCGTAATAGATAGGCAAACTGATAGCTTCTTGATAATATTGCTCCGCAACCGGAAAATCCCCCCATTGAAATCCCATCTGCTGATAGTAAGGTTGAGTATGCACTGGGATATAGTGCAAATTCACGCCTATATCTAGCTGACGCAATTTCTCAAAGACCTGTCTATGAGATTTCTCTAGCTTGTGTAGCTGAAGTCGAACAATATAAAGATGCCAGCTTGATAGAGTATCTGGGTGTTGCCAAGGTAGCGTCAGAGGCAAGTTTGCTAATTCCTTATTATAACGAGCGGCTATCTTAGATCTGCGAGCTACGAATGCATCCAAACGCTGCAGTTGGCTTAAGCCTAATGCAGCTTGAATATCGGTCATCCGATAGTTCACGCCAAGCTCAAGCTGTTGATAATACCAAGGCCCATGGGAAGGCTCTGTCATCAAATCAGGGTTACGAGTGATACCATGCGATCGCAGCCGGATCAAGCGATTATAGAGCACTTCTTGATTCGTTAAAATCATGCCGCCTTCACCAGTTGTCATAATTTTGACTGGATGAAAGCTGAACACGGTCATCTCTGAGAAGGCACAGCCGCCAATGGGTTTACCTTGATAAGCAGCCCCAATCGCATGGGAGGCATCTTCAATCACTGTAAAGCCATACTGCTCAGCCAGTACAGCGATCTGAGCCATTTCGCAAGACTGTCCAGCCAAATGCACTGGAATTAAGACGGTAGGAAGGTTTCCATCTTTTTCAGCGGCTTTTATCTTCTGGGATAGTGCATCTACGCTGAGATTGTAGGTGCGCGAATCAATATCCACAAAATCAATCTCAGCATTGCAGTATAAGCTACAGTTAGCCGAAGCCACAAATGTATTAGGGGACGTCCAAACCAACTCTCCTGAGCCAACATCAGCAGCTAAACAGGCAATATGTAGCGCTGCAGTAGAGCTAGATACAGCCACTGCATAGCGAACCTCACAGTAGTTGGCGACGGCATGCTCAAAGTGTTCAATAGCCGGACCTTGAGTAATCCAGTCAGAACGCAGAACGGCCATAACAGCCTCTACATCTTGCTCACTAATATCTTGCCGCCCGTAAGGAATAAAACCCATTTTTGTTAGAGATTCAGCTAACTTTAGCGCCTACCCATAAGTCGGGTTGCTAATATAGCATTTTCAGGTTTCAAGCAAGGAATAGATGCAAGAATGGGGTAAGCTAAACCAGATATTGAACAAAAATAATAGCCGTCGCGTTCCTGTAAAGTTTCTAGCGTAATCGGATCGGCCCAAGCCCAAGATAATGATGGTGTTTTCCTACTTACATTATCTTGAACGTTAGGCAAAGCTGGAGAAACCTCAATATCGAAGAGATACGTGGGATTCAATGCATTGTCAACATTCTCTATCTTTACAAGGTTATGAAGTACTCCACCAGCTTTTTCAATCGCTTCAGGTATATCCTTAACATAACCGTGAGACAACATTC
>CALDSK010000058.1 GCA_937911865.1 uncultured Synechococcus sp. | reverse complement strand
ACCCAGGCCCCCAACCTAGACCCTCCACATTCCCAACCACACTCCACTCCACCACCACTCACCCCCACCCCACTCCCCCGCCTTCCTCCAATACACATCAGGCTCCACCTTCACCCCAAAAGGCGTCATCGTCACCCACGCCAATCTCATCCACAACAGCCAAATCATCTACACCTGCTTCAACAGCAGCCCCGACCACATCGGCGTTTCCTGGCTCCCCTTCCACCACGACATGGGCCTCATCGGCGGCGTCTTGCAAACCGTCTACGGCGGCGGCACAGTCGTCCTCATGTCTCCCGTCGCCTTCCTCCAAAAACCCATCCGCTGGCTCCAAGCCATCTCCACCTACCAGGCCGTCACCAGCGGCGGCCCCAACTTCGCCTACGCCCTCTGCACCCAAACCGTCAAGCCCGAACAGCTAGCCCCCCTCGGCCTCAGCCACTGGAGCCTCGCCTTCACCGGCGCTGAACCCATCCGCCCCGAAACCTTAGAGAAATTCAGCCAAACGTTTAGTCCCTGCGGCTTCGCCACCAGCACCTTCTACCCTTGCTACGGCATGGCCGAAACCACCCTCCTTGTTACTGGCGGCAGCAGAGCTGCCGAACCTGTTGTTTACAACGTTGACCGCAGCGCCCTAGAAAGAAACCAAATTGTTGCAAGTTCTAATACCCAAGAGAACAAATCCCTCATCGGCTGCGGTCACACCTGGCTAGGTCAAAAAGTAAGCATTGTTGACCCTGAAACCTCAGCGTTCTGTGAGCCCGGTAAAGTCGGCGAAATCTGGGTAAGCGGCGGCAGTATAGCCAAAGGCTATTGGCAAAGAGAACAACAAACAAAAGAAACCTTTCAAGCTTACATAGCAAACGGCAACGAGGGCAATAACGAAGGTCCATTCCTACGCACAGGCGACCTCGGCTTTCTCAAAGGCGAAGAACTATTCATCACCGGACGCCTAAAAGATGTCGTAATTATCCGAGGTCGAAACCACTACCCTCAAGACATTGAACTCACTGCTGAAAGCGCCCACGAAGCGCTGCAATCAAACGGATGTGCGGCCTTCTCTGTAGACGTAGGTTCTGCCGAACAGCTCGTGATCGTACAGGAGGTAAAGCGTCCATACCTTCGTAGCCTCAGCGAGGAAAAAGCCAAACAGGCGACTATTCTAGCAATTCGCAAAGCCATTTCAGAAGCACACGAGCTGCCGGTATACGCGGTTGTCCTCCTCAAGCCCGGTAGCCTACCCAAAACCTCCAGCGGTAAAGTTCAGCGCAAGCAGTGTCGTCGTACGTTCTTAGACGGAAGCCTAACAGCGGTTGCCCAATGGAAAAGAGAAATTCAGACCACACTCACTGAGCCCAATCAAAGCTTTGCTGTAAACCTTGCTGAGCTGAAAAGCGACCAGGCCAAAATCGAAGCCGTAGAAACCTGGCTCACCCAACGTATCGCCCAGCGAGTACAAATCTCTCCCACTGACATCAACCGTCAAGAGCCGCTTGCCAGCTACGGACTCAGCTCGCTTCAGGTGATCGAAATGTCCACCGAGCTAGAAGCCTGGCTCGGCCATCCCGTTCTCCCCACTATCGTCTACGATTTCCCCACCATCGAAGCCCTCGCCAATCAGCTAATCGTCGGCCAACGACCTTCCACCATCCCCAAAAATCAACAGAACAAACAACAAAATACTGCTTCCCAACACAAAAACACCGACGCAGAAATAGCCGTTGTCGGCATAGGCTGTCGCTTTCCTGGAGCACCTACCGTAGATGCATTTTGGAAACTGCTCCACGAAGGCCAGGACGCCATTACCGAAGTCCCCCTCTCCCGCTGGGACGTAGACGACACTCAGCTACTCGCCCAAAACAATAACAAAACGTCAGCCAGATGGGGCGGATTCCTCAAACAAATCGACCACTTCGACCCCAAATTCTTCGGTATCTCTCCTCGCGAAGCCACCCACATGGATCCCCAGCAGCGTCTTCTCCTAGAAGTCTGCTGGGAAACGCTAGAAAACGCAGGCATCGCAGCTGACCAGCTAGCAGGCACCCAATCCGGCATATTTCTCGGCATCAGCAACGGCGACTACTCCCGCCTGCAAGGCCCACAGCTCAACACAGACGTTTACTACGGCACCGGCAACGCCTTCAGCATCACCGCCAACAGACTCTCCTATCTCTTCAATTGGCATGGCCCCAGCTGCGCTATAGACACCGCCTGCTCATCTTCCCTGGTCGCCGTTCACCAAGCTTGCAACAGCTTACGCTCCGGCGAAAGCAACTTCGCCCTAGCTGGCGGTGTCAACCTCATCCTTAGCCCACAGCTCACCGTCACCTTCTCCCAGGCTCAAATGATGGCCGCCGATGGCCGCTGCAAAACCTTCGACGCTAGCGCCGACGGCTATGTTCGCAGCGAAGGCTGCGGCATTGTTGCCCTCAAAAGGCTTTCTGACGCACAGGCCGACGGCGACAACATCTTAGGCATTATCAAAGGCTCAGCCGTCAATCAAGACGGGCGTAGCAACGGCCTTACCGCGCCCAGCAGCCTGGCCCAACAAAACGTCATTCGCCAGGCTCTAAGTAACGCAGGCGTCAGCGCCACCGAAGTTGACTACATTGAAGCCCACGGCACTGGCACCTCTCTGGGCGACCCTATTGAAGTCAACGCACTCAAGGCTGTCTTCGATGAAACTGAGGAAACCAGAGAAGACAATCGGCCCTGTTGGCTCGGCTCGGTAAAAACCAACATCGGTCATCTAGAACCTGCCGCAGGTATCGCTGGACTCATCAAAGTATTGCTGTCTCTACAGCACCAAAAGATTCCTCCTCACTTGCATCTAGAAACCATTAATCCATATATTCAAATCGAAGCGTCACCGCTCCAGATTCCAACAGAACAACAAAGTTGGCCAGCAGGTAAGAAAACACGAATCGCCGGAGTTAGCTCATTTGGCTTTGGCGGAACCAACGCTCATGTTGTTGTGGCAGACTTCAATAAAGCTAAAGCTACAGAAGAAAAAGATAGTTCGTTATCACTCAGTCCGCAATCCCTCCATTTACTAGCGCTCTCAGCAAAAAGCGAAGCAGCGCTTCAGGCGCTTACACAGCGCTATCAAGACTGGCTCATAGCAAAAGAGTCTACTGAGATTGCAGACATCTGTCATGTCGCCAATACTGGGCGATCGCACTTCAACCATCGCCTAGCCATCACCACTGCATCGGTAACCCAGCTGCAAACCCAGCTTCAGTGCATCATTGAAAATACCAGCGTCTCAGGTGTCAGCACAGGTCAGGCAACCAACCAAAAGCCACCCAAAATCGCCTTCCTCTTCACTGGCCAAGGCGCTCAATACTTCGAGATGGGTAAAGAACTCTACACAACCCAGCCCACCTTTCGCACCGAACTCGACCGCTGCGCCGAAATCCTCAGCAATCACAATATTAATCTCATCAAAGTTCTCTATCAAGAAAACAACAGCGCGCTTGACCAAACCGTCTATACCCAACCAGCACTCTTCGCGATCGAATATGCTCTAGCGCAGCTCTGGCAATCCTGGGGAATCACGCTAGATAGCGCACTGGGCCACAGCGTCGGTGAATATGCCGCCGCCTGTATCGCCGGCGTTTTTAGCCTAAAAGACGGACTAAAACTCATCGCTGAACGCGCCCGCCTCATGCAGTCACTACCCCCAGGTGGTGCGATGCTGTCCTTACTAGCAACCCAATCCCAGACCGAAAGCTGGATTAAACCCTACGCAGAAAAAGTAAGCATAGCAGCCATCAACGGCCCTAACAGCATTGTTATTTCTGGCGAAAGCGAAGCGCTCAAAGAAATCTCAGCACTGCTCAAAGAACAAGGCATCAAACACAAGCCGCTCACCGTTTCTCATGCCTTCCATTCACAGCTGATGGACCCCATACTAGCGACCTTCAAAACCACCGCCAAACAAATCACCTACAGCCAGCCCAATCTACCGTTCATCTCCTGCCTCACGGGCGAAACCATCAGCGCAGAAATCGCCACCGCCGACTACTGGACCCGCCACATTCAACAGCCAGTTAAGTTCTCACAAGGAATCACCACCTTAGCAAAACAAGGCAATATCCTCTTCCTCGAAATCGGCCCCAAACCGCTCCTACTCGGCATGGCCAAACAGTGCCTTCCGACCAACAACAAAACCACCTACCTACCCAGCCTGCGCCCCAGCCCTCAGCAAGAAAAAGAAAACGAACAAGGAGACTGGCAGCAAATCCTCTCCAGCCTTAGTCATCTCTACACCAAAGGCTTCAACATAAACTGGAAAAACGTTTCCACAACCCATCCACACACAACACTTCTCCTACCAACCTACCCCTTCCAACGCCAGCGCTACTGGATAGAACCCGCATCCATCTCTCACTCCTCCAACTCGCCCAACACCACGGTCGCCGAGAAGCTGCTGCCCAGGTCGTGCCCGCCGTGCCAAGACGCCCTCCACTCCCCCACTCCCCCACTCCCCCACTCTCCACCCTCTCCTCGGCCAACAAATTCCCTCCCCCGTCTCTCCCACTCAGTTCCAAACCCAAATCAGCACCCAATACCCCACCTACCTCACCGACCACCGCGTCTTTGGTCAGGCCATCCTACCTGCAACCGCCTACCTAGAAATCGCCCTTTCCGCTGGCGCTACAACGAAGCGATCGCACCAACAAATCACCCTAAAAAACATCTCTATTCAACGAGGCTTAATCTTAAAAGAGCAGGAAAACGCTACCCTTCAAACAGTTCTAACCAAAAAAGAAGACAACGCCCAACAGTTTCAAATATTTAGCCAGGACACTTCAAACCCGGACGAAGCAAATTCACAATGGATATGTCATGCAATTGGTACGCTCCAAACCTCAGAAGACAGCATTCCTGCACCGATTGATTTAGAAGCTTGTAAAGCTAACTTTCTCCAAACCGTACCGGTCCAAACCCATTATCAGAAATTACGCGATCGCGGCCTAGAATACGGCCCAGATTTCCAAGCAATTCAACAGCTCTGGGCTGCCCCCAACCAAGCACTAGGAGAAATCATTCTCCCCGAAACTCTAAGCATCAGCGGCTACCAGCTTCACCCCGTACTACTAGACGCCTGCTTCCAAACGCTCGCTGCCGCCATAGGCGAAACCAAACTCGCAGCACACACCTACTTACCCTCAGGTATAGAACAGCTATCAATCTACGCACCCATCAGTAACCGAGTGTGGACAATCGGCTCAATTACTCCACCCGAACGCGCAGACGAAAAACAGCTGCTAGGAAACATTCAACTCCTTGATGAAACTGGCGCTATCCTAGCTGAAATAACAGGTTTAATACTCAAACGAACCAGTCAAGAGCTGCTCCTCCGCTTTCTACAGCCAGAAGTACCACCCGCACTTTATAGTCTCACCTGGAAAAAATCTCCACTCATCGCCCCCCCCGCGCCCATCCTGCCACCAGATCCTGAAAGCTGGCTACTGTTCATTCCTTCTAAAGCAAATCAACGCGAGCACCGGTTCGGAACTCAACTCACCCACCAGCTTCAACAGCAAGGCCACAACTGTATTGTGGTCTCTCCAGGTAAAACCTACCAACAGACAGACGAACAGCACTACCAGCTCAACCCTACAAACCCCGAAGATTTCCACCAGCTAATTCAATCTGTTACCAGCAGATCCATTCCCCTAAAAGGCGTTGTTCATCTGTGGGGGATGGCCCAATCCGACAACACCTGTGCCAGCACACTGCATCTAGTCCAAGCACTCAGCAAATCCCGCACAAACTCCAGCCTATGGCTGATTACCCGAGACACTCAAACCACAGAAACAGAAACAACAGCGTCCGACTTCGACTCCATTCACGCATCTACCCTATGGGGCTTAGGCCGAGTCATAGCCCTAGAGCACCCCGAACTAAACTGCCGCAGAATTGATCTAGAAAGTACAGAAAACCAGCCAATACAACAGATTATTCAGGAACTCATAACCCCGGATACAGAAGACCAAATCGCTTACCGTCAAGGCGATCGCCACATCGTTCGCCTCACCCCCTATGCCTCCATCCCCCATTCCCCCACGCTCCCCTTCCCTCTCAGCCAATCCTTCCAACTAAAACTCACAGACTACGGCCTCATCGACAACCTGCAGCTACAACCCACTCAGCGCCAATCACCCGCCCCCCACGACGTAGAAATTCAGGTCGCCGCCGCTGGCCTCAACTTCCGCGACGTCCTCAACGTCCTCGGCCTCCTCAAAGACTACTACGCCGAAAATCTCGGCATCACCCATGCTAATCAGCTCACCTTTGGCTTTGAATGTGCCGGAACCATCGTTGCCAAGGGCAGCAAAGTCTCTCATCTAAATATCGGCGACGACGTCATCGCCACCATGCTCACCAACGGCGTCAGCCGCTTCGTCACCACCCGCTCAGAATTCGTCATTCCCAAACCCACCCACATCAGCTTCGCTGAAGCCGCCACCCTTCCCCTCGCCTTCCTCACCGCTTACTATGGCCTGCACCATCTGGCCAAACTCCAGCCTGGCGACAAAGTTCTCATTCACGCAGCCGCAGGCGGCGTTGGCCAAGCCGCCGTCCAAATCGCTCAAGCCACAGGCGCAGAAATCTTCGCCACCGCCAGCCCAGCAAAATGGGACTTCCTCAAAGCCCAAGGCATCACCCACATTATAAACTCTCGCAATCTAGACTTCGCTGCTGAAGTCATGGAGATCACAGAAGGCAAAGGAGTAGACGTTGTTCTTAATAGCTTAAATGGTGAATACATCGATAAAAGCTTCGAATCACTCTCGCCCAACGGTCGCTTTGTTGAACTTGGCAAAATCGGTATTTGGCAGGCTGAAAAAGTCCAAAAAAGCTACCCAAATGCGCAATACTTTCCATTTGACTTAGGCGAAGTTACCAAGGCAAACCCCGCAATAATTCAAAGCCTGTGGATAGAGCTAGGAGAACACTTCAATCAAAATCACTTTCACCCTCTGCCCATCAAAACCTTTCCAATTCAAAACAGTACCCAAGCTTTCCGACATATGCAGCAGGCGAAGCATATCGGCAAAGTTGTACTAACGCTTCCACCAGACATCGGAAACAAATCTGTTGCAATCAACAGCAACAGCAGCTATCTCATTACAGGTGGCTTGGGTGCACTGGGCCTACAGGTTGCTCAGTGGATTGTGTCAAAAGGTGGAAAGCATGTGATATTGATGGGAAGAAGTGAGCCTTCTGAAAGGGCTGAGAGAGCGATCGCACAACTTCAATCCACAGGCGCAAACGTTTCCATTCACCTTGGCGATATATCCAACAAACCAGCCGTAGAAGACATCATTCAACAGCTCACCGCAGAAAACACGCCACCGCTAAAAGGCATCATCCATGCTGCCGGCGTTATAGACGACGCTCTGCTCTCTCAGCTCTCCTGGAGTCAATTTGAAAAAGTAATGGCCCCCAAAGTAGCAGGTACCTGGCACCTGCACCAGCTCACCCAGTCACACCCCTTAGACTTTTTCATCTGTTTCTCCTCCATCGCCTCCCTAATCGGCTCGCCTGGCCAAGGGAACTACGCCGCCGCCAATGCCTTTATGGACGCCCTCATGTCTCGCCGCAGATCAATCGGCCTACCTGGCCTCAGCATCAACTGGGGTCCTTGGGGAGATACTGGCGAAAGTGCCGGTATGGCCGCTCGGCTAGATGCCAGCACGCAAGATCGAATGCGTGCTCGGGGCGTAAATCCGCTCACCCCAGAACAAGCCTTCAAACTCTTAGATGAAATACTTATCGACTCGTTAAATCAACCTATCGCACAGGTTGGCGCCTTCTCTGTTGACTGGCCAAAGTTCACAGCGCAGCTACCGCCAGGCGTATCTTTACCTGTTTTAGAAGACTTTCAGTCAACAGTAGTGGACGGTTTGCAAAACGATCGCCTTCAAGGCCTAGAGAAATTAAAGCAGGTGCCCATCAGCGAACGGCGGCAAAGCCTAATGCTACATATCCAAAGCGAAATCGCAGATGTATTGGGCTATGACTCGCCTGAGGAAATTGCCCTAGACCAGCCCCTCGGAGACCTCGGCGTAGACTCTCTCATGGCCGTCGAACTCGCCAACCAGCTAGAATACAACCTCGGGCCCACGATTCCAGCTAGTTTCCTCTTCGAGCATCCCACTTTAGAAGGCCTAGTCAGTTACCTGATAGAACAAATGACAGAAGTTGAGTTTGCCAGCAAAGAAAAGCAGTGAAGCAAACTAGAAACTCCGCTAAGCTCGCATCTCTCCATCAGCGCTCACAAACCAAACAAACTCTCTAACCGCTTGCGAATCCAACCGACCGGATTCTGATTATATTCTTCTGGATTGAGTAGCCCTAGCGCGCTCAGCTGCCGCCCCTGCTGCGAAAGCTCTTCTTTATGTCGGCCCATCTCTTCGACAATCACATCATACAGATGAGGCTGATCGTTCAGGAGCTGCTTAAACCCTTTAGGACTCAGTGCAAACAGCGTTGTTTGTTCTAGCGCTGTGACCGTCACAGTGCGAGGAACATTTAGCATCAGTGAAAACTCACCCACAAACTGCCCTGCTTTTATCACGGTAGTCATGCCCGTTTCCTTCAAGGCATAACCTACAGAGCCAGAGAGAATAATATAAAACGCATTGCCAGGGTCGCCTTCTCGATACAAAACATGTGAAGTTTCTAGTCGCTGCCGCCGACCAATTTCCACCAGCTTACGAATCTCCAAATCACTGCATTGATTAAAGTAAGGTAGCTGTCTGATCAAATCTTTTACAGGCATCGGCTTGGTCGATGTATCCAGGTTGCTATCGTAAGACTGTTGCAAAAACGCCTGCTCGGAGTATTCTTGAGGCTCAGCATTAATCACAACGTTAGGATTGCGATTCCAAACGTCAAGCCGAGGTGAGGCAAGCCTGATACCGTGCTGTTTCAAGTTTTGCCGCACAATAAAGTTGAGCGAACTTTCGGTTTTAAACTTTTGATCAACGTGATTTGTCCACACCCAAAGCGCAAAATCCAGTGAGCTAGGTCCTATATTCTTAAAATACACTTCCGGCGTTCGCTCAGAAGACACGGTCTCTTCTAAATAAGCAGAGTCCATCAAAACCTCAATCACTAGCAGCGGGTCGCTCCCATGAGAGACGCTCACTGGAATAGATACCCATCCTTTTTTGTTTAAGTAGGTCCAATTAACAATCCGATTGCTCACCAAATCACTGTTAGGCATAACAATGTGCCTTTCTGTCACGGTACGAATCACGGTAGACCGTAGCGAAATCTCAGTAATGTGACCAAGTAAGTCATCAATCTCGATAAAGTCTCCTACTTTTAGCTTTTGCTCAACCAGCAAAGTCAGTCCGCTAATAAAGTTTTTCGTAATCTCTTGTAGGCCAAATCCTATGCCAATGCCCAAGCTACCAGCCACAACTGCAAGAGACGCAAAATTAACCCCCGTCGCCTGCAACAGCACAACGCAAAGCAGCGCCCCTAACAGATAGCTAGCGATCGCCGCAGCAGATTCACGCGTTCCTTGCCCCCAACCCAGCCGGCTAAGCAGTTTACGAGATAAAAACCGCTTCAGCCACAGCGAGACTAGCAGGGCAATGAGCAAGATAAGAAGAAATTGAGCGATCGCACTTAAAGAAATCGTCGAGTTACCCAGCTCAAACAGAGGAGAAGAGAACTTCGAATGAAGCTGCCTGAAAAAATTGAACATAGATAACCGGCCTTGTAGATTCCTCTATAAACTAGTCAAAAAGAATCTAGCGAAAGCGGCGTATCTTTCCAGGTCAATCCATAGGGCTCCTGCGTCAAGTGCTGCGCCCCAGCTGCTTGCAGATAAGGACGATAATCTTCATTATTCGCTAAGTGCACCTGAAAAAACGCCGTATTCAGCATCTGGTGATAGCCTTCAGCAATGGGTCTAATAGCGTCCCAATCGCTCACATCCTGATTAGTCAGGCGATTGAGCACCTCTAACGTAATTCTGGCATGAGGCAACCCCGCCGTTACCGCCAAATAGCGATCTTCGTCAGCCGCATTACTCAGCCAAGAAAACGCGGGCAGCTGCTCCACCACAAAAGGCGTCAAAATATCTTTATCCGTCGCCTCCCACAGCACCGGCCCCTCTACTTCAGCCATTCCCTCCGGCCCATACAGGCTGCGACTAAAAGGAACAAACGCATAAATCGCCTGCACTCGGTCATCTTTTAACTCAGCGGCTTCAATGGCCCCCTCTGGTAGCTCTAACGCTCGGCACTGATACAGCAGCGAAATATTAAACAGACTAGAGCGCGTATCGCACGACTGTTGTAAATAGGCCAAATCAACCTGCGCCCCAGCCAGTGCCAGCGCCGTAGTTCCCCCAAAAGAATAGCCAAAAACACCTGCCTGCTCCGGATTTAGTCGATTACTAAATCGCTCTGCGTTCAGCCGCGTCAGCTCATCCAAAATAAAGCTGACGTCTAAAGGCCGATCAATATACTCCCCTGGCTCAAAGTTCTCAGATTCAAACCCCAGATAGAACGCCTGCAGCCGCTCCCGATCGCTCCCCGGATGATCGGGGAGCGCTACTGCAAACCCATGAGAAGCCAAATGCCGAGCAAGATCAGTAAAGCGATCGCGCCTCGCCCCCAGCCCGTTAGAAACCACAATTACCGGCACATCAGACGCTTCCTCTCCTGGCAAAGCCTCCGGCAAATACAAATCCATCGGAATCGTGCGATCGCGTCCCTCATCATAAAGCGTCAGCGTCTCCGCAGAAACCTCACTATCTCCCGGCAGCCGAGGGTCTGGTAACTGACTAAAATCCACAGATGGCGATGCTTCAGCGGCACTCGCTGTCTCAGCCGCTAGCTGCTCAACTGCCTGTTGCGTCTCCCCTAACAGATTTCCGTAATCTTCCGCCAGTGCCAGCGCATCGCCAATATTTATCCGCATCTCCGAAGGAAAATGCTCCAAAAAGCTCAGCATCGATAGCCCGTCTGGGTCTGCTGCTGCCAGTGTCAGCGCCGCCCGCAAAGCCTTATAGCCATTCTGACCAGAGCCTGTCTGAATCAAGTCCCCCACAGCGGTTAGCAGCTGCTCACCAGAGCGCGTATAAGAAAAGCGATTGGCTAGCACCGGATCAAGGTCATACTCCGCTTGCAGTGCAGCTTGAAATTGCGCTGCCCGATCGGTCCCTAGCCGGGAAACCAGCGTCGCCAAATCACCGTCTGCCTCCCCCGTTTCAGAGAACGTCGTCAGCGCTTCTTGAGTAATCAAAAGCTCGTACAAACCGTATCGCAGGCGGATTTGCTCAGCTGACGCTGCAGGCACTGCAATTGCCCCACCCAGCAGCAGGCTAGCGCCCAGCATCCCCAAGCCTAACCAAGAGCGCTGACGCCCCAGAGCAAACAGCCGGCTTTGAATGTTTTTTACGAGCTGAAACATGGGACCTGAATGGGTTACGCTTCGATAAATCATCATACACAACTCTTTTACGGGGCTCGGCCATGGTGAAACTTTCGCGGCGTAGCAAACGCCGTCTACAAGCCTTTTTTACAGCTATAGCAGGCGCGTACTTGCTATTCTGCCTAACGCTTTGGCACTACCAGGCCAAGCTTATATTTTTTCCCGATCCCACCATCAGAAACACACCTGCCAATCTAGGACTACTCTACGAAGAGGTTTGGCTACCGACCGGGAAAGGGACTCAAAAAGGGATACTCCACGGCTGGTGGGTCCCAACCATTAACCACAACGCACGGACAATTCTGTACTTACATGGCAACGGCAGCAACATCGGAGACCTGATATTCCGCGCATTGCAATTTCACCACTGGGGCTACAACATCCTAATGATTGATTACCGAGGCTACGGACTAAGTTCCGGGCCTTTTCCCAGTGAACAGCGCGTGTACGAAGATGCTGAAACCGCCTGGCGCTACTTAAGAACGCAAAAGCAAATAGTAGGCAACAACATCATCATCTATGGCCGCTCTCTAGGAGGCGCGATCGCACTCAACCTGGCCACTCACCATCCCAACGCCGCAGGTGCCATCATCGAAGCCTCCTTTACCTCCATGAAGGCCATGGTGAAGCACACATACCCCCACCTGCCGATCCCCATAGACTGGATCCTTGAGCATAAGTTTGAGTCCATACAGAAAGTGCGATCGCTCTACCTGCCTCTTCTCTTTATTCATGGCACCGCCGACGCCATCATTCCACCACCTATGAGCCAAACCCTCCATAACACGGCCCCAAAAAGCAGCTTCAAAAAGCTGGTCTGGATTCAACATGGCGACCATAACAACTTGCCCACCGTCGGAGGCGATCGCTACCGAGACGCAATTCGAAGCTTTGTAGAAAGCGTAACCGAGAACGATATGCTAGGTAGCTGACCCAACCCTTTCGGTTTGCCCATGCAAGAGTCAAAAACAGCTTCCAAGGCCGCTAGTCCTTCAGGGATTAGCACTTCGCAGGTCCGCCTCTGGAGCTGGATAGTTGGAGTACTTATCGGACTCGGCATTGTCTTTCGAGTCACCAATCTGGCACAGCCTGTCTACTGGGTAGACGAAGTAGCCACCACCATGCGAGTGTCTGGCTACACCCACGCTGAAGTACGCGCACAGGTCGCCACTGCGCAGCCGCTAAGCACAGCAGAGCTACAAAACTTTCAAACGATCAGATCGGACAAACCCCTCAGCGATCTTTCTCGCGTGCTCTCGCAGAGCCCCGAACATGCTCCTCTTTACTTCATCTTGGCAAGATTTTGGGCGGCGCTGTTTGGCACTTCTCCCACAGCCATGCGCAGTTTGCCTGTGCTATTTAGCTTGTTAGGTTTACCTGCCATATATCAGTTCTGTAAGAGCCTGTTTTTCAAAGACAAGACCGTACAGTCCAGTCATTTACCTGAAGTCAAACCAGCTCAGCGAAGTCGCCTAATAGGCAAAAGCGCTATGGGCCTGCTAGCCATTTCTCCTTTCTTTGTTGCCTACGCTCAAGAAGCTCGCCCTTACAGCCTTTGGATATTGTTACTGCTAATAACAAATCACTATTTATGGCAATCGTTACACACTCACAAATGGCAACACTGGCTAGCCTACACTTTCACGCTCATCCTCACCCTGTACACCTCTTTACTCACAGTCCTCATTGTTATCGGCCAAACCCTCGCGGTAATCACCTTCACTCGCCGGATCAAATCATCTAGTCTTCTCACCTATCTAGCCACCACCGCTGCCGCCCTAATAGCGCTTCTCCCCTGGTGCTATATCGTCCTCACCCACTGGCAAACCCTTCAAACCAATACCGCCTGGATGACCATGCCCGCCAGCATCTGGGCCACTTTTGGCACCTGGTTTTACAGTCTTGCTGTACTGTTATTTGACGTTCCCGTAGCCCAAATGCCGCTGATCTTTGGCCTACAGGTCATCATTGCAACAACAACGCTTGCGCTCATAGGCTACGCCACCTACGTTCTTGTTCGCCAGACCTCTCAACCCGTCTGGCTATTTACGCTTGCTAGTTCACTAGCCATTCCCTTCTCACTGCTAGCTATCGATCTGCTCCGCAATGGGCAAGCCGCCGCGACGCCACGCTATCTCATGCCCACCCATCTTGGCATTCTCATTATGCTGGCTTACTGGCTGCGCGGTGGTCTATTCTCCAATTCTATAAAGCGTCGGGCGGCGCTCTCCTTTCTACTTGTTATGGGCCTTGTCTCTTGCCTTATTACCCAGCCCTCGCCTTACCTCAAAAGCCGCAATCTTAGCAACGCAGACCTTACAGCCCTATTAAATGCAGAATCTGCCCCTCAACTCATCACCACTCCTCACTACATTCAAGACCTGATCTCTCTGAGCTATCAGCTAGAACCAGATATCACCTTCTACGTTCTCCCAGAAGAAAACGCATCGCCCCAAACAGTTCTCACTGAAAAGATAAACCCTCAGCGGCCAACCTTCTTATTCGCACCATCTGCAGCCATGCAAAAGATAGTTAAAGATCAACAGCTAGGACAGCTGCAGTCTGTGTATCAACCGCCACCGCTGATCTCAGGCGGATTTGCGCTAACGCTGTGGGAAATACGAAATGAGAAGTAACCGGTAGAAAGCAAAAAATTAGAAGATGAAAAATTAGAAGGTGAAAAGTAAAAGATAATATCCAGAGAATTCCTAATGAAAATTGCCATCATCAGCTCCGGATTCTACCCTGTCATCGACGGTGTCACCGTCTCTCTCTACCAGCGCGTTCGCGTTCTCTCTCAGCTAGGTCACCAGGTTCTGATTCTCTGCCCCGACTATCAGCCGCTCGCCGCCATCTACCCTCACTGGCAAGACTATCAAGGAAAAATCCTCCCCGGGATCTACGTCGTCAGCCTACCGAGCGAACCCTTTATGGGCGTAGACTTCGAACGTAATCTAAGTAGAAAAGCCAATCGATACATTCAACAAGAATTAGAAAAATTCCAGCCAGACGTCGTCCATGTAGACGAGCCCGATCGAATCTTTCTTGGCACACTAACTGCACCCGGGGTTGCCTACGCAAAGGCTCACAGCATTCCTTGCGTCGGTTTTTACCACACTAACTTCATCGACTATATCGAAGACTTTTTGCCCCTACCGTCATTCTGCATAGTATGTCTTCAATGGCTCTCAATGCTCTTCATTCGCCCAGTCTTTCATGCCTACAATGTTATTCTCACGGCAAGCCCCACAACACAGCAGCGATTGCAGCAGCTGCGGGTAAAAAATACGGTGTGCGATCGCTATCTCGGTGTAGATATAACAGCCTTCAAAGCTCAAAAACCTACGCCCGATTTCTTCAGAAAAACCTACGCCATCAACAATATTAGCAGCAGAATAAAACTTACCTTTCTAGGAAGACTCACCCCCGACAAAGGCTGGAAATTTACGCTAAAAGCGCTTTCAAAGTGGGCAAACAATCCCAACAGTGCTCCATACCTCAACCAGGTCACATTCATCATTGCGGGCGAAGGAGACATGCAGCCAGAAATTGAAACAGGGCTCAGCGCGCTAGGTCTCAGCGCTCACTTCCTGGGTCGCATTCCACCCCCAGCAGTCCCCGCCTTACTCACAAACAGCGACATTCACATCACAACCTCAGAAAAAGAAACGCTTGGCCTAACCGTTCTAGAATCATTAGCAGCAGGCACACCCGTCATTGCACCCAAAGCAGGCGGCGTAGTTACCCACATCCGCACAGGAATAAACGGGCTGCTATACGAACCGCAAAATCTAGATAGCTTTAGTCAGGCGCTCACGCAGCTAGTTGCAGATAGAACAGTCCGGCAAGCAATGGGCAAACAAGGACAACAAGATGTGGAAGCCTACGACTGGCATCAGGCAGTCGCAAAGCTAATTGGCACTTGGGCCTCACTTAAAACTTAGCCATCTGAAAATAGCAGCATCAACAATCGCCTCAGAAACAGAACTCGTCGCTATTTCTTCTAGTCTACTGGTGCAGCTTGCAGGCCAGCTCGCTGCCCAACAGATCGTCCCAATGTATGGAGTCATCTAGCGCAACTGGGGAAGGTGAGACGTTCCAAATGCGATCGCAATACTCCTGAATAGAGCGGTCAGAAGAAAAGCGCCCCATACGTACCGCGTTAAGAATCGACATGCGCGTCCATTGAGACGGGTCACGATAAGCTTCACCCACCTGCTGCTGACAATCTACATAGGCCTGATAGTCTGCCAACAGCATAAAGGGATCCTGGTGCAATAGCTTGTCGAGCAGCGGCTTAAATAAAGTCGTATCGCCTTGAGAGAAATGCCCTGATGCAATCAAGTCGATGGCATCTTTGAGCTGAGAATTGCTTTGGTAATAATCCCACGGGCTGTAGCCTTCAAACTTCAGCTTACTAACCTCATCAGCCGTCATTCCAAACAAGAAGAAATTCTCTGATCCAACAGCCTCTCGAATCTCCACATTTGCCCCGTCTAGCGTACCAATAGTCAACGCACCATTCATGGCAAACTTCATGTTGCCAGTACCCGAGGCCTCTTTTCCTGCTGTCGAAATTTGCTCAGAAAGATCAGACGCTGGATAGATCCGCTGAGAGGTGGTCACATTGTAATTGGGTAAGAAAATGACCTTCATCTGGTTATGCAGATCAGGGTCTTTGTTAATCATCTCGCCAACTGCGGTTATCAGCTTAATCATTAGCTTGGCCATATGATAGCCAGGAGCCGCCTTCCCAGCAAAGATGAAAGTGCGAGGGGTCATCTCCATCTGCGGATTTTGTTTTAGCTGGCTGTAGAGCGTCACAATATTTAGCGCATTCAGATGCTGACGCTTATACTCGTGAATCCGCTTCACCTGCACGTCAAAGAGAGAAGCCGGATCGACCAAAATGCCATACTGCTTGTGTATACGATTGGCCATATCTCGCTTGGCGGCTTGCTTAATCTCGCGCCACTCTGATTGAAAAGCAGCATCGTTGGCTAAGGGCTCAAGCTGCTTGATCTCTTCTAGGTTCCTTAACCAGCCAGCACCAATTCGCTCAGTGACAGCCTCGGTCAGGCGAGCGTTGCTCAAGGCGATCCATCGGCGAGGCGTTACCCCATTGGTAACATTGCTAAACTTCTCTGGAAACAGCTCGTAGAAGTCTTTGAGAACAGTTTGCTTGAGCAATTCACTGTGCAGCTCTGCAACACCGTTAATGGTATGGCTACTGACACAGGCTAAGTTCGCCATTCGGACATAGCGTTCACCACTCTCATCGATCAAAGAGAGCCGCTCCAGCCGCGCGGTATCCTTCGGAAATCGCATTCTCACGAGGTCTAAGAATCGAGCATTAATCTCGTAGATGATTTCTAAATGGCGTGGCAGCAAATTGCCGAACAGTCCTACAGGCCATTTTTCTAAAGCCTCTGGCAACAAAGTGTGATTGGTATAAGCCAGCGTCTTTTGGGTGATTTCCCAAGACAAGGACCATTCCAATCCGTACTCATCTACCAGTAAGCGCATCAGCTCTACAGCAGCGATCGCAGGATGGGTATCGTTCAGCTGAATCGCAAATTTCTCATGAAACTGCTCGACAGGAATATCTTGGCCGGCCAAAATCCGGAACATGTCTTGCAGCGAACAAGACACAAAGAAAAACTGCTGCTCCAAACGTAGCTGCTTGCCCGCTACCGTTTCATCGTTGGGATACAGCACTTTTGTAATGTTTTCGGAAGAGACCTTCGCTTCAACCGCACCGTAATAATTTCCTTGATTGAAAACATCAAAGTCAAAAGACTCAATCGCCTCCGCTTTCCACAGGCGCAGCGTGTTTGCCGTATTCACTTGATATCCCAAAATCGGTGTGTCGTAAGGGATACCCAGTACTCTTTTCTCAGGCAACCACCGAACATGAAAGTCACCTTGATTGTCGTGATAGGCCTCAGTGCGCCCACCAAACTTCACCTCAGTTGCCCACTCAGGTCGCACCACCTCCCAAGGATTGCCGTACCTGAGCCATTTATCTGTTCGTTCTACCTGCCAGCCCTGACAAATATCTTGTTCAAAAATACCAAATTCGTAGCGGATACCGTAGCCCAGTGAGGCAACTTCCGAAGTCGCCATAGATTCGATGTAACAAGCCGCTAATCTCCCCAGTCCTCCATTCCCTAAACCGTGTGCATCCTCTTGAGACATCAGCGCTTCATAATCTAACCCCAGCTCCTCCATCGCCTGCTTTACTTGATCGTAAATCCCCATATTGATCAAGTTATTGCCTAGGTGTGGCCCCATCAAAAACTCAGCAGAGAGATAGCACACCGTACGAGAACGATCATACGTGTAGCTCTCTGCGGTACCATTCCACCGGTACAGCATTCGGTCTCGTACCAGGTAGGCCAGCGCCATATAGTAATCATGCTTGGTTGCCAGGGCAACGGGCTTTCCTTGCACAAAAAATAGATTGTCTAAGAACGCTTGCTTTAGCGCACCGACACTCATCCCTGTGTGATGCGCAGAAGAGTCGGTCATCGCTTTTGTAGGCTCTGTCTGCTTCGTAGGCTCTGTCTGCAAAGGAGAATTCATAGTGGCTTAATTTGAGCGGCTTAATTTGAGCGGCTTAATTTGATTCCAACTGGGGGTACGATGCCGGAGAGACATCAATAAATTAGGCCTGCTATCACTCACCCCATGAAACAAAATCTTTGTCAGTCGTTCTGTGAGCTAAGGTACGTTTTAATACCAGCTTAATATCAAAAAAGTCTTCTTTCTCTCTTTCTGGCATAATTCCCTGACGCGGTTCTATAGGCTGTTAGGTTAACAATTACGTGGTCAGCCAGCACAGGCACTGCTCAAGTAAATAAAAGTGATACTCTTATGGTGAGTGCTGGCTATCTTATAGCCACTATCATGAAATCTTTTGTTGCAACTACTAAAATTGCGCGTCCGCCAGAAGCGATCTGGGCTGTGCTGACAGATGCGACTAGCTACTCAGGCTGGGCAACTGGAGTTCATCGTCTAGAAGGGAAAATTGAGAATGGTACAGTCTTGAGACTGTTCACGGTGTCTAAACCTGAACGCCCAATGAAACTTAGGGTCAGTCATCTAGAAAGCCCTAAAACGTTTACCCTTAGCGGTGGTTTGCCGCTCAATCTCTTTAGAGGCGATCGCACGGTTACCTTAACGCCTCAGCCCGACGGCACGACCGAGTTCAAAATGAGCGAACGGTTTAGCGGAGTCCTCTCTCCCATCATGAATCGCATGATTCCCGACCTCACAGACTCGTTTCAGGAATATGCTGAGGCTCTCAAGCAAAAGTGCGAGGGCTGAAAGCACGCTCGTCTCAGAAAGGTCTTGAGTAAGCAGGACGCTGAGACATTAATATACAAGACATTAATATAACTGTTACCGTTACTAAGCAGACTGCTGTATCTTTCTATTTTTTCTATTCGTTCACGTTAAGAACAAAGAACGTATCACCCTCTCACAGATCGTAAAAGCGGGCTTCCTTAATACTTAAGGAAGCCCGCTTACACACCGATCAAACAAAATCAAACGACAGTCTTGCCGGCTAGAAGCGGTAGCCCAAGCCCGCTACAAAGTCTACGCTCTGGTCATCGAATGGGAGGTAGTTCACAGAACCATTGATGGCGTAGCGTCGGCCTAGCTGGTAGTCAGCACCCGCAGTGGCCACAAACTGTAGCTCAGTCTCATCGCCAGTAGTGACGCCCGCACCCGCACCGACAAACGGCTGTAGTTTGCCACCGTTGGCACTGTTGAAGTCATAGGTAACCGGCGCAAGCACGGCGATATCACGCTCACCGTTATCATCTTCGTTCACTGCCGCAATGACGCCAGGGCGAACAGAAAAGCGATTTGAGAGGGCGTACTTACCGTTGAGCGCTGCGCCTTCGTTGCTACCCGCAAAGCCGATGTAATTGCCGCCTGCGATGCGCTGACCAAAATATCTAGCATCAGGGTTCTGGGCAGCTCGCTCGCTACGCTGCGCTAGTATAGCCGGTCCGTTAGTCGGGCGATCGCCCGCAGGATTAGCCTGAGCCGGTGAGACAAGAGCTACTAGAGAAAGCGCAGACAGAGAGAGCAAACAAACAACTTTACCTTTCATAGAACAAATTCCTTAGTGAATAACCTGAAACAAAGTAAAAGAACAAAGACAGACAGACAGACAGACAGACAGACAGGCAGCTTCTTGCTTGAAGCTGATAGTCATGAGTATGCGACCTGTGCCAATCGATGTAATTCTGCTAGCAGCCACTTCTTAGAGTGGTCGCTGTAGACCCAGTAGATAGGGCAATCAAACAAAGGAATCCATCGTTATCTGACTGTGCCAGATAGAGCAACTATCAACCTACAGCGATCAACTTAGTAGAGCAAGCTCATATGTCTAACATGTCTACCGCCTTTACGAACAAACGAGCAGCATAGGTGACGACGCCACCTCAACTCTGAAATCAAAGAACGGCAAGATTCAACCCAGATGAGGGTTAGCTTCAGAATTATTCTCAAAGATCTTCTCAGAAGTGCTGCGCTCAGATTTCTGTATAGAATGCTGGCTATCTATGAATCGTGATAAATGACGCTCCGAGACAACTTGCTCTGGATCGATACGCTCAAAGGTAGGGGGTATCCAAACTCGGATCACTAACAAAGCCCCAAGGACTAATAAAAAAGCACAGGCAACTAGCACTTGAGCCCATGGCGTTTCTAGTACGCCCCTCACAATGATTTCTCTCAAAACGGAGACGATAGAAACTTCGACCGCAACCCCAATAGAAACCCGGTGCTCTTTGAGGTAAATAATGAGCAGACGAAACAGCTCTACTAAAATCAGCAAAAACAAAATATCCGAGGTAACAAGCTGGAAATTAAGAGGTGGCAATAGCGATAGAGCCATCTCTCTCAGCTGCAAAATCATAAAGCTGAACAGCCCAATACATAGACAAATGACGATAAAGTCTTGGACGACTTCAAGCAATCGAATGACATAGCGACTACTGAGCCAGCGATACCAGGGCAAAGACGACGGTTGAGGAGCACCCATAAAGGTTACCTAATAGATTGAGCATGGTTTTGGGATATCAATAGGCTAGAAGTATGAAAAGGTTCATTCATGTCGCACAACAACTGATATAGCAAAGCAAGGATGAATTCTTACTTTGCTAGTCGAGTTTCCCGTTGCTATATGACGGTTTCAGCCGATATTTTCAGCCGATATATAGTGTCCTAAGCAACTCGACAGATGCTATAGATGTCACGATAGAACAGTAAAAAGCCTCCTCTACACCGTATGGGAGGCTTTTGTTTAGCAGTTGACGCACTGCACTTAGAGAGTGTTGAAGAGAGTATTGAAAGATTGATTTACGGCTATTATCATGTTTGATGAGAATCCGACAATGACGACATGTGTGCATTAACAGTCATAGCTTCGGCACTCAAGTGCATGAGGGTTTTCGGCGCAGTAACGCTCAAACAAAGCCTGACAAGAAGACACTGAGGAAAGCAATCGCCCTCTGTAAGCAGTTCTGAGTTCCTCAACAGTTTCCCATGCGATCGCTACGTCCGCACCCTGACAATCGTACATCTGAGTGAGACGACGAGCATGTTCTAAAGCAGCTTGCAATCGGTTTTCGCAAGTTGCCTCAGGCGAAGGCGATTGTTGTTCAATTACAGTAACCGCCGCTGTATATAGATGTGCTTGCTGCCCAGCGGCAGGCATGATTGTTATAGGAGCAGTTGTTTTGGGAGAAGCGGTATTAGTCATAGCGAATCACCTAACTAGAGGGCTGTTTGTGAACTATTCACAGCCTAAACATAATCCAAACGGATTTCAATAGCATAAACATATAAAATTTAATTATGATAAATCAGCTTTTCTTAACTGCCAGCTAGATAGGACTTACTGGAAAAAGTCTGTGGTCTCGCAGGCGATCGCAGCAAGTTATACCACTTGCGGTAGCGCCTGTTTTCAGCCTCTAATTGCCAGAAAACAGCTGATTCCTCTGCGATCTCACTTTTTCAGCAGGCCACTTTTTCAACAAGCCATAAGTGCCGTTTTTCAACAGTTAACACGTCAGAGCCATCACAGAGCTGTTTACCTTTGAGCCTGCGTCACAGCAATTTCAGCTTGCGTTGCATCTCCACAAAGAACTGAAGCCGTGCTGTCTGCAGTCTGTCTGCAGTCTGTTTGAAGTCGAAAGAGCTCATTGAGAGAACGGAACAAGGACTCAACTGGCTAAAATCTCTCTTTAGAATGAAATAGCCTTGGATTCATCACGTAGCCAAAGAGAAAGATCCGGCTGTTGTTATTTTTGATAACAACAGCCGGATCTTATAATTCAAGCGTATTTGTACTGTCTTAACGTTAGTCTCTAATTAGAACATCCAAGTTTTCTCTTAACCAAAGGCAGCAAGGCGAATGGCTAGCATGTGCTTCTCCACAAAGGCAGAAAACCTAATGCTAGCTGCTAAGACTGAGACTGCTAAGACTGGGACTTCGGTTCATAAAATATGGTTTCAATGGGTTGAGCGTATGCAGAGGATTGAGTAGCCAACTTTTTAGAGCGCTCGTATAGCGGCTCTGAACTGTTTTTACCATATCCAAACAAGGCGTCTTTTTTAGCTATACCTTGCTTCTGAAATTGATAGAGTGGAGCCTCTTTCTGAAACTGGTAAGTTGTTTGATATAGGGTCTTCTCAATGCCAGTCTTCTCAGCGCGATCAAGCACAGTTAAATCAGAGTGGGAAATTCCTTGAACAGGCCGATAAAGGTAGTCGTTATCGCGAAAGTTGACTTTAAAGTAGGGCCTAGCCTCAGCATATGGAACACTGTAATCTAGCACTGTCACAACCTGTGGCTGCAGCAGTCTTGGTGCTTGATAGATCAGTGAGGGATTCTCACTAGCTGCAATTCGATTTTCCTCCCAGTTTTCTAGCACGCTGCTGATATCAAAACCAGCCGCTCTTTGAAAGTGCCATAGTCCCCCCTGTAAAAAGAAAAAGGCCAGATAAAAATGAGCATTTGCCAACCAAACGCGGCTGGTATAGCCACCGCTCAGCGTGGGGTTAGCCTCAAAATAGCGTGGTAGCAATGACGATTTGAGTTCTAAGGTAGGGCCGTAAAATTCCTCAGGATAGGCCAGTGAGCTGAAGCCACAGTAGTAAGAAGCCGCAAAGCCTGTGATCGCGATACCCAACAGCGAATAAGCTAAAATGCCATCTCCCGAAAAGAAAAAGACCCGTTCCACCCACTTAAAGGGCGGTACTAGAATGTGCCAAATGCCCCCTACAATCAATAAAATGGCCACATAAATATGACCACCCACTAAGTCTTCTAAATTAGCAACATCGAACAAGTGCGTTCTATAGCTCCAAATCACAGCAGGATCTAGCGTTGGCGCGAGGACCAAGCGTACAGAACCTGATTGAGCATCGTAAAGCCCACCAAAATACTGTGCTTTGGCAACCAATAGCAAAGCACCTAAACCCAAAATAATGAGATGATGTCCTAAAATAAAGCCTAGCTTTTTGGCATCTTGCCACTCAAAATGAAACCTTGCCGTCCTTTTTGAACCGAGAGCCAAGCTCGCAGGTATCTGAGTGTAGTGAAAATAGGCACCCCCTGCGAGCACAAGCGCAGACACCATGTGAATGGCACCAATCGAAAACCAAACGCCGGTATCAACAATGGCACCATTTGCACCTATCCCCCATCCCTCTGTTGCCAAATGCGGCAACAAAATGAGCCCTTGGGTATACAGCGGTGCGTCAGGAGAGTAAACCGCTAGCTCAAATAGAGTAAAAGCCCCAGCCCACAAAACAATCAGTGCAGCCTGTGCCAAATGAGCGACGATAAATGTGTTTGAAAGCTCAATAAATCGGGCATTTCCGGCCCACCAGGGATATCTCTCCTGGGTTTTGTTAGCAACGTACATGGCAGTGTATTAAAAGCAGTAGATATAAGAGCAGTAGAGATGTTCACTTATGGGTTAATCCGTTTAGATAGACCCATAAGTGAGGAAGTAAATCATTAGCAGACAGCCTTTTAAGGCGCAATCACCTAGCTCAAACCAGAAACAATGTGATCAAGATAGACACTCATTTCTTGTCCTGCTTCAGAACCCACTCGCTGAGTCACCACTTCTTTCATTGCCTGCACAGCCTGAATGGTCGGCTCAATGGGAACACCCAAAGACGAATAAGTATCTTTTAGCCCATTTAGAATACGCTCATCTAAAATAGAGGCGTCCGCAGCTAACATGGCGTAGGTGGCATAGCGCAAGAAATAGGCTAAATCTCGCAGGCAGGCAGCATAGCGGCGAGTCGGATACATATTGCCGCCTGGTAGCGTAATGTCTCCGTATAACAGGCTTTTTTCAACCGTTGTGCTGATAATGCTATCAGCACTTTCTCCAATTTGACTCGCCGCTTTGACGCGCAAAGCACCTGTTTTGAAATACTGTTGAAGTGTGTCGAGAGCACTGCCCTCCAGGTAGAGACCTTTCTCATCGGCGGGGTTGATTAGGGACGTAATGGTGTCTTGCATAGTTGTTTATCGGTTTGAAAAGGTAAATTTTAGGGTAGGGATTCTGCGTCGCAGCCCTGGCTCTGTTCTAGAGACTTTAGCGATTGAGATCAGGCAAAGAATAGCCTTAAAAAGAGCGGATAAGCTGATCGAAGTAAGGGCCTGCTAAAGCAGCTTCCTCAGAACTCAAAAGACCCATAGCAGCTTGCTTTAAGCAGCGCATTGCCATTCTCAAATTGGATAACGGCACGTTAAGAGAGACATACATATCGCGCATTCCGTCTAACCCAATGTCTTCTAGAGGCTTAGAATTACCAGCTAGTACGCAGTAACTCACCAAACGGATATACCATCCTTGGTCTCGCTGACAAAGCGCTGTTTTTTGTTTGACGCCTCTGTTACTAGGCGTATCTGGACACTGGTTCCAAAACTGCTGGCTACCTTTTTCAACAATACGTTGCTGATTCGCTGCTAGCTTTTGGGAAGCGCTGATACGCACATCGCTATTATTAAAGAAATCTTGGAGCTGGGTCAGCTCAGTGCTACCTAAAAATCGATCGGCGCGATCAGATTGAGCAATCACTTTAGCGACAATACTCATGAATGAAACCTCTTACTTAAGTTGAAATTATTTTGTCTCAGAGGGAGAAAAATATCCGTATATTAGCTATGACCAAATAGCTTCAAGACAGGCAAACAAGTTGTCTACTCGTACTACTCATTAAAATGTTGAATGAGTATTTTTACTTGTGTGTCTCTCACTAACCATAAAATCTCTTGAACTTGTGTGTCTCTTCTTTTAATAAACTAAACACATAAGTTCAAGGTTGTTTATCTTTGGGAAAAATATTTTGAGAGTTTCAATTCTATAGATAGAGATCCTGTCAAAAATGAGAGGAAAAGTACTTGTTCTACAGGTGTTTTGTGCAGTTTTTGTGCAGAAGTTGTCTTGTGCAGTTTCTGTGCAGACATACTGCCGACAAAAGGGGCAGGTTCAAAATAGAGTGACACTTTCACACTCAGCTATCTGACAAGTTTCATAGCATCATAGAAGCGGTCAGCAAAGCACTTAAAGAGACACCAAGAGCCAGCTCTATGGTGAAGAATCTCAATTCACAGCTACGCAACTGCTGACTGATGAAGTTCATTTCCTAATGGCTATAACGCCTCAGCTTTAAGCGCTTTCGAAAAGCTTAGAGGCTGGCAAAATCAGTCCGCTAGATCATCACCAACGATGGTCTGATTTGAGCTGCAAGTGTTACCCTAAATCGGCCTTGCTTGAACCAGCCCCAAAATACACCTGTATGGTTAAAACGATTCACAAGAGAAGAAGGAGTAAACTGCTCGTTGTCGCATTGTGGCTAGTATTCGTTTTTTGGTTGAGTAATCTAATTGTGTTGTTCATGCTAGCTTGGCTCAGCAGTCTTTAACTGACTAGCTAGCACTGTCCAACCAAGAACAAACAGCAGTGTTGATCGTGATTTGGCCTTGAATTCTAGTTGTTCCCTTCTCCTCAAAACCCAGCTTTCCATCGTTGAAAGCGCGGATCATCTCGCTATAAGAGCGGACAACAGCAGGGCTGCACCCCATAGGTGCCAGTACCGAAGCCCATTCACTCTCAGGAAGTGCGATCGCTTGAACATCGCGCGCTAGGGCTCTGCTAAAACTAGCGGCAACGTCATTTGGGCTGACAGGCTCTGGGCCGTGCAGTTCCCAGATCTGCGTATTGTGCCATGTTTTCATTAGCATGTCCGAACACGTCTGACCAATGTCTATTGCAGAAACCATCGGCATCGCTCGATCCAGCGGCGCATACAAAGAGGGCAGTTGCCCGATTTGTTTTACCAATGGCAAAAGCGGTCGCCAGTTTTCCATGAACCCTGCGGCCCGAACAAAGCCAACTGCAATCTCAGGTGATAATCTCTTGAGCTTTCGTTCTATTTGGTAAGCGGTTAGGATATTGCCAGTGCCTTGCGGGATATGCGCACCAATAGAGGATAATGTCACTATTTTTTGTAGGTGCGATCGCCGCGCGGCTTTAACAATAACTGTCAGCACCTGCTCAGTTCGAGCAAACATATCATCTGAAGCATAATCAGGCGGATTCATAACATACGCGCCTGTCACGCCTTCAAAAGCACGCGCCAAGGCGTCTACATCGGCAATATCTTCAACAACAGAAATCTCGGCACCTTGCGCTCTCCAAGCCGCGCCTTTGCTCTCATTCCGCACGGCTACTCGCACCGCTGCATTCTGTTCTATCAGCGCATTTGCTGTTGCCGTACCGGTTTGCCCTGTCGCACCTAAAACAATGTATTTTGCCATCAGTATGCTCTTCAGTGATTGATCTAAATTCACAATAGTGGGAAAAGCAAGACTGATAAATACATAGACCTCGCAGTTTATTGCCTAATTGTCCGTAATTGCTCAACTCCCCCAAAAGGGCATTCTCAAGAGGGAAAGACGTCTTGGGTTAGAGGGATGGAAAAACTTACTGACCTGAGCAGCTTGTCGAACAACGCCAAAGATGCCTTGCTCACTAGCGCTGTGAGAAGAGATACAACGATTGCACCAGCACGTGGCAGAACTGGAGAAACCGAAGAAAACGAGCCAAAACTCAAGCGTGTTGCCCTCTAAAGGATTCAAAGCGAATAAGAAGGCATCTAAGCGAAAGATAAGGAGGGAAGCATTGAGCAGCAATCGTGAAACAGTGCGAGATTGGGAGAAAAGATTTCCTTACTTATTTGGTAGCCCCAAACAAGTAAGGATGCATTGTAGTGATGAATGAAGTACAAAATCATGCCAACGTGATTCTCTAACTTCTTAGAAAACGACAATGTCTTTCTGACTAACCTAGAAACTCGCTGTCGCAGTGTGCAGTTGAACCGTTCAAAAAGCTTTCTTTGCAATGTTAGTTTCCCGAGCCTGATGTGTGAACAAAGGTCAATCGAAAGGGAGATAGCTCAAGCGTATTTATATATGCTTGCGTTAAATACGCTT
>CALDSK010000057.1 GCA_937911865.1 uncultured Synechococcus sp. | reverse complement strand
AACTGCGTATGTAGGAGACGGTATTAATGACGCAGCCGCTTTGCTGTAGGCCATTATGGGAATGGCCATTGGTGCAGGGACTAACGTCGCAATTGAGTCTGCTGATGTTGTGCTGGTCGAGGACAACCCCCTGGATGCAGTCAAAGCTTTAAACCTAGCGAAGAAAACATACAGTAAGACAGTTCAGAATCTATTCTGGGCAACTGGATACAACGTACTCGCTATTCCATTAGCGGCGGGCGTGCTATCTTCCTTTGGTTTCGTCTTATCACCTGCAATCGGCGCAGTTCTGATGAGTCTTTCAACAGTAATTGTCGCTATTAACGCTATGCTTTTGCGTCGAGCCAAACTTGCATAATTGTTCATGGTTTGAGTGTTTGATTTTTTGCTATTAACTGAGGTATCTAAAACAAAGATGACGACTGCAAAGAAGTTAGAGGTTACATCTAAGGAGTCTAGCCATGTCAATTTATATGTTGACGCCGATGAAAAGGTGAAAGACCTTGTACATGCCACTATTGAGGTTAGAGACCAGGAGAACAGATTAGCTGAAGGATTTTCCCCAGTTCACGAGAAGCTGATGCATTTAGCTGTCGTCAGCAACAATCTTCAGCACTTCGATCATGTTCATCCAACTTTTGTGGGGAAAGGTCGATTTGAAGCAGATATTAAATTGCCTTTCGGCGGAGAGTACACATTCTTTAGCGGGTATCAACGCGAAGGGATGCCTCAAGAGATGTCTGTATCCAGACAGTTTATAGGTGGAGATGCTTCGTTGAGCTGTTCAATCGATACGACACTTCGCAGTCAGACGTTAGAAGAAACCAAGGTTTCACTGAGCGTACATCGCGCAAATAACGATCCTACTAACGACGATTCTGAAAACAGTGAAAGCATTGTCAGAGCAGGCGAGGAAATCACAATACAATTCAGTCTTCAGCAGAAAAACAGCGATAAGCCTGTTCAAGACCTACAACAGTATCTAGGCGCAATCGGTCATTTGATCATTGTTAAGCAGCCTGATAACGAAGAGGCTGTTCTTAGTCATGATGACTACATGCATGTCCATAGCGATTCTGAGAAAGCAGACGGTCAGATTGACTTCACGGTCAGTTTTCCTGAAGCTGGTACATACAAGATGTGGGGAGAATTCAAACGCAACAATCGATCTGTAATCCCCAGTTTTGGAATAAAGGTTGAAGAATCTTATTAGCCTAGAAAGGTTAGGATGCAAAATTACGCTTATACGACTGATGTTGCGAGTAAGTTTAAGTGCTGACAGTTATCTATCAAGTTCTAGGTACAGGAATCATTCTCACCGCTTTATTCGACATGTACTTGACAGTGCTTTATCCTCGTACGGGAAAAAGCGTTATTAGCCTGCAACTCAGCAAAGGTACTTGGAGACTATTCAAATGGATCTCTCATCTGCCAGGAGTTCGCAAGGATGTTGTGCTGTCCTACTGCGGGCCAACACTGTTAGTTGCGATCGCCTCTTTTTGGGTCTGTGCAGTTGCACTTGGTTTTGCGCTCTTGATATGGCCTGCATTGGGTACAGGCATCCAGGCAAGCAGCGGCAGAACACCGACTGACTTTGCTACTGCTTTCTACTATAGTGGCTTCACCTTAACGACACTAGGCGTCGGTGACCTTGTTCCCGCAACTGGGTTCTGGCGGTTCATCACAGTGTTAGAGGCGGCTGTTGGATTTTCCATCATCACTGCCTCACTGACATATCTACTCTCCGTCTACAACGCATTGACCCGCAGAAACACCTTTGCGCTTAGTCTGTACCATCGCGCAGGGAATGAAGCGAATGCCGCTATTCTACTCTCAAGATTAAAAGGCTACCGCGACTTTGAACCTGCGATGCAAGAAGTTTCAGACATCACGCGCGAGCTGATATTTTTACTAGAGTCTCATCACGCTTATCCAGTTCTTCACTACTTTCGCTTCTCAGAGCCACACTACGCGCTCGCTCGCATAGCTCTAATTAGTCTAGATCTATCAGCACTAATAAACAGCGCTATCCACCCTCAAGCACATGAGCCATTTATAAGCTCTACGGCTGTCATAGGTCTTAACAATGGTGGACTAAACATGCTATTTCAGCTCTCTGATTCTTTCTTAAACAAGAGAGAAAGAGATGTGACAAATCAAAAACAGCTATGGCGACGATGGTATTTCACGGCCATACAAATCCTTCAATCGAACGGCATTAAGACAATAGAAGATGTTGAAGCTGGAGCTGACAAATACATTCTACATCGAAGCAAATGGAATGCTACGGCTGTTGAAATGGCTGAGTACATGGAATATAGCTGGCGTGAAGTCGCCTCTGGTGAACAGAAGCTGAGCTGACTATCATCGAATTATGAAATCAGAATGAAATCGCATTATTTTGAAAGATAGAGATAGTTTCTATAGCATCTGAATTGTTGCTAGCCCATTTGATAGGTGTGCAGAGTATTAGTATCAGTGTACGTTCTTGACATTAGTGAAAGAGACCTTGACTCTACAGTTAACTAGAGAGCTTACGGTAGAGCTGCAAGGGAAAAGCTATGAGGCGAAAAGGAGTTAATTTATGACGGTTGCAGACAAGGTTCAGAAGGCAAAAGCCGCGCAAGCAGTTCGGCTATATCGAATGTCAATGCCTGAACACGAATGTCCGTGGGGATTAAAGGCTGTGAAGCTGCTGAATGAGAAGGGCATTGATTTTGAGGATCATCGGTTAACCTCTAGAGCGGAAGTGGATGACTTCAAAGAGAAGCATAATGTCGCTGCCACGCCACAGATTTTCTTTGATGATGAGCGCATTGGCGGCTACAGCGACTTAGCAAATTATTTCGGTGTTGAAGCTGAAGAAGAAGAATATTCCTATACCCCGGTCGTTGCTATATTTTCAACGGCAGGTTTAGTAGCATGGGCGGCGGCTCTTGGCGTACCTGGCTTTATGGGCGTGTCACTGTCCATGCTGGCGTCTCTCAAGCTAATGGACATTGAGTCGTTTTCAGAAAGTTTTGAAAAGTACGACTTAATCACTCAGCAAGCGAAACCATACGCTAAAGCATTTCCATTTCTAGAGCTGTTACTTGGGCTTGGCTTTCTTTCAGGCGTCGCGCCTGTACTAACAGGGATTGGCTCCTTGGTTCTAGGTACGAGCGGAGCGGTTTCTGTCTTCAAGGCAGTGTATATCGACAAGCTAGAGCTGAACTGCGCCTGTGTCGGGGGTAACTCTAAAGCTCCTCTGGGCGTTGTTAGTTTTCTAGAGAATGCAATTATGGTTGGAATGGGCGTTTTCTTGCTGTTCTCTGCAACAGCCGGAGAAACTGCTCAGCTAAGGGAGAAAGAGGTCGCATTGGAGCCTCAACGAGTAGAGCTGCTAATGCTAACTGAAAAGGAATAGGCAAGGAGTTTGCCTTTCCTATTTAGCGTGATGGCCGTGGTCTGAGCGCTGCGCACCAAACCAAGTGTGTATTGCCAAGACCAGATCAGCACTGTCTGTAACGTAGCGAATTTGTCCGCCGTCAGGCAGTGCTGTGTATTGAACATCGATGTCGCTAGCGCCCACCTGTAGGCTGTCTAGTCCTGGCATGTCCTCACCGTGAATTTTAGCGGGGTCAGAGAAATCTCCGCTTTGGAATTTATTGCTTTCTTCTTTCAAGTGAGATTGTATAAGTTCAATCTGTTGCTTATCTGCTGGATTGTCAGCCGTTACCGTCTGTAGTCCGCCGTCCGGTAGCGGATCAAACTCGTGAGTGGTGGCCTCCAAATCGAATGGCATGACCTGTGAGCCTACTCGGGCGACTTCGGTTTGGCGATGGTGCAAGGTAAGCCTGCGCCCAAAAAAGAGCGCTCCTAAAAGCAAAAAAAGTGAGATAACGGCGATGCTTACAGCAAGCGATTTTAGCTTACGAACAAAAGAATTATTGACTTTCACGAATAGCCTCCACAAGAATCTTTAGAGCGTCTATGACATCATCTTTACGACCTTTAGGGATGGCAGAGAGCACTTTATCAAATTTTGCCTGACGAGCAGCTGATAGGATTTCTGCGGTTTGTTTGCCTATGTCTGTTAGCTGGATTTCTACGATGCGTCGGTCTGCTGGGTTGCGATCGCGCTTTATCCATTCCTTTCTCTCCAGACTGCTAACCATCCGACTTACCGTACTCTTCTCCAAGTGCAGCCGCTGAGATAACTCCCCCTGAGAAAGCGATACCGCTTGAGTTAGCTCCATCAGCGCATGAGCCTCTGCGACAGAAACTGACTGGCCGCAAGGTGTCTTTTCAGGATGATGTAATCCGAACGCTCGGATGAAGGCGATCAGTGAAGTCTGCAAGCAAGTCACAAACACAATCCTTTATTAGTTGTATCATACAACTAAATTATCACGTATCTATAGAATTCAACCGAAAGTAACGATAAGTAAAAAGTAGAGAAAAAATCTCTTGTTTCACCTTTGTTTCATATTCGCTTCGTATCGTAGGAGACAGTTGCACAAAAGCAACTTCACGCTTATAAGGATTTGAACTATGAAACGTTTTTTGATTGCTAATCTATTCCTGATACTCGCTGGGGGTGCGATTGCACCAACTGCAATGGCACAGGGCACAGATCACAGCTCAGCAACTGATCTCAATGGTGATGGCATTGTCAGTGTTCAAGAAATGCGCCTTCACTACTTGGACTACAGCTCTAATTAGGTCTGTTGAGACCTGTATCCAATAACCTATCGTTCACACTACAAGACTTGTAGAGAAGTCTAGAGATGCGAACTCGATAGGTATTCTACGGGGTGTTTAAGCTGTTGCTCAAGTACTCTGATCGATCATTAATCCACACTCTCAGGAATTTAGAATGAAACGCTTTCTTCTCATCAATCTGTTCTTGCTAATTGCAGCTGCATCTGTTGCACCTAGTGCAATGGCCCGAGGTTCCCACAGCAAAGATGTCATAGACGTAAATAACGATGGAGCTGTTACCCTACAGGAGAGACGTCTCCATTCGTTAGACACTAGCAGTAACTAGCGACAAAATAGGTCAATAGCTTTTGTGTCTGGTTGCACACCAGATAAGACCTGTATTCCTTAAAATCTAACACTCCTACGATGTTGCTTAGTGTTTCTCGCCTTTAGCACTTTTAAGCAACTCACCGTAGGAGTGTTTTTTATTAAAATTGGCTGATTTAATAAGAGTCGAAGCTACATAAATTCATAAATTCCGCCTTCGTAGCGTTTATAATGAAAAATCAAGATTGCTAACTGCTCGCTCAATTGCAGCAAGCGCTCGGTTGTAACCTAAAATTGCAGAAACGTTGTTTACCTGCGCTTGTGTCAGCTCGCTCTGGGCCGTCAAGACTTCGAGCTGAGTGCCGACTCCGGCTTGAAGTCGTATATTCGCTAGCTCTAGCGCCTCTTCTGCTTGAGCAACTGCGACTTGAGACGTTGCAATGTTCTCTTGATTAGACTCTAAGTTGAAGTATGCTTGCTCTACGTCAAATCGAACCTGATCCAAAGTTTCACTGAATTGTTCTTCAGAAATTTCGCCGGAGAGTTCTTGTCGCCTAGCGCTCGCTCGTGCCGCACCGCCGTCAAACAACGTCATATTAAAACGAGCGCCGAAAGAATAGTCGTCCTCAAAACTGCTGTTGCTGTCTAGCTGTCCTTGAAGGCTATAGTTAGCAAACAGACTAACCCGAGGGCGAACCGCAGCCAATGCGATCTGTCGCTGTTGCTCGCTGATATCGGACTGTAATAGCTGCTGCTCTAACTCAGCGCGATTTTGAAACGCTAGCACAATGCTCTCTTCTAGCGTGAGCGGCCAGGTTTCAGCGACCGTTACTGGCGTTGTTTCTACACCCGCATTGGGTGGCAAGTTCAGCAGACGGGAAATATCGCGCCGTGCAATTCTTTGCTGACTCTGCGATTGGATTAGCGACTGTCGAGCATTCGCAAACTGTACTTCAGCTCGCAGCACGTCAAACCGTGTACCCACGCCAACTTCTTGTCGAAGCTGAGAGTCTCGAAGGTTTCGCGCGGCTTCATCTAGGAAAGACTGATTGATACGAATTTGTTCGCCTGCTTCTTGCAAAGCGTAATACAAATTAGTCGTGTCCAATCGAATCTGTTCCTGCTGCGTTTCTACGGCTAACGCACTTACTTGCTGCTGTAATTGGGCTGCTCGGATAGCGGCAGCTCGCGAACCACCCGTCAGAATATCATAAGCAACGTCAACAGAGCCGCTCAGCGTAGTGTCAATCGTACTTCCGCCGACACGTCCAAGGCCAGGAATTACAGAACCATTATTTTCTTGAGAGGTGATATTAGCACCAGCAGATACCGTAGGTAATCGCGCAGCGTTAGCTTCATCTACAGCAGCCGATGCTTGCTCAAGCGTCAGCAGCGCAGCTTGCAGTGACTGACTATTGCGATAGGCTATCTCTACTGCTTGCTCTAAGGTGATGACTGGATTCTGTTCTATATCCACTTCCTCAACATCAGTTGGTACAGTCAAAGGATTTGGATCGGCAAAGAGAATGTCCGGCAGCTCGTTTACCTCTACCTCATCAGCAAGCTCAGAATTCTCTTCCGTTTGCCCCGCTTCAGGTTCACTAGCGTCGAGCGGCTTTTCTTCTTCGGTAGGCGAAGACTCCGAAGGTTCAGTCTCTTGTCCGGTCTCTTGTTCGGTTTCTTGTGTCGTCTGTTGTAATGTGGGTAAGTCTTCTTGCTTTATTTCGGCGGCGATCGCACTCGTAGAGGATAGTATAAAAGCTGAACCGCCAATCGCTATAAGCGACCAAACAGCGGAGTTAAAGGTTTGCATAGGAAGATGTCTTGAACGAATGATTGGGTTCAATGGCTGTGAGGCAAATAAAACATTACTGGCACACAGCCACGAAGCTGATTAAGGTAGCTATAGTCGAGACAATTGAGCTTTCTTCGCTCGTTTTTTCGCTCCTCGCTTAAAGAATTCTGTAGCATCATCAACGAAGGAGTAAACTACCGGAACAACAACGAGCGTGAGCAGCGTAGAGATCACTAGACCGCCTAGAATGACGGTTGCGATGGGAGAGTAAGCGTCCATGCCGGTTTCTGGAAAAAAGGCGAGGCGGACAATCACAATTAGCGTGGTAAAGGTTGTCATCACGATTGCTTTCAGACGGACTGGGCCTGCTTCACGAATGGCGATCGCCCTCGGCACCCCTTCCTTTCGCTTAGCCAAAATCAGCTCTAACAACAGAATCGCCGCTGACAGCGAAACGCCTGAAAGAATCACGATGCCTAGAATGGATACGGTAGAAAGGGTGTGATTGAACAACAGCAACGCGCCAAATACGCCCACGAGCTGGAGCGGAACAGACAGCATCATCACCAACGGCTGAACGAAGGAGCCGAACTGAATCACCAGGATGATGTAGAGCAGTACAAGAGACACTAATAGTCCTTTCAGTAATCTCGAAAACTCGATCATCATGTCAGTCATATCGCCCATTGAATCAATGCCGTATCCGGGCGGGAAGTCAAGTTCTGCACCTGCTTGCATGGCGATCGCCATCGACAAATCCATCGACGCAGGCCCGTTCTTCCGGTAGTAGCCATTCACATAAACCACTCTCTTACCATTCACATGTTCAATCAGCGTCGGCCCTTTCTGCGGCTCTAACGTTGCCACCGTACTCAGCGGCACCTGCTGTCCGCCTTGAGTTGTAATATAGGTGCTTGAAAGATCCTGCATCGTCCCGCGATCTTCCTCGTTATACCGCACCAAAATTGAGTTTTGCCGCACGTTGGGGCGATTGTAGTAGCGGCGAGTCATGCCGCCATTCAGGGCGTAGTAAGCCTGCTGAGACACCATCTGCACGTTGAGTCCTAGCTCTTGGGCGCGGCGGCGATCAATGTTGAGTCGATACTCAGGCTGGGTCATTGCTGAGCTAGTGAACGGCATGTAGATGTCGGGATTCGCTTCGGCGATGTCTAAGACGCCTTGCGCGAGCCGGTGGAGAACATCGAGATCTTCACCGTATACCGCTAGCTGAATCGGGGCAGCAGAGGTTGCCATCACGTCTACGCCCATATCCTTACGGGCAACGCGACGAATGCCGTGGATGGACTGTCTGGCTTCGGCTTCGATGCCATCCATGATTGTCCAAATATCGCGCGACCGCTCTGTCAGGGGTGTAATAGTCACCGTCGAGGAGGCCGTATTGACCCCACCCATGCTGTAGCCCGTAAAGTAGGTGCTGTTGCGCGTTAGCTCAAAGCCAACCTGAGACGAGACTTTCTCGACTTCAGGTTGTTGTAGAATGATCTGCTCAAACCGGATAGCCGCCGCATCTGTTGCTTCAAAAGAAGTCCCTGCCTCCATTTCCAAAGTTGCCATAAATTGGCCTGAATCGCCCAGCGGCATCATCTCCTGTGGAATGAAGCTATAGAGAGAGATCGCCAGCACAACAGAAGCACCTGCAACAGCCAACGTAATCTCTCTATTTTTCATACAGATATCTAGCAGCCACGCATAGCCACGCTCTAGCTTACGAAAGCCATAGTTCACAGGAAACGTGACCTTTTGTAGCCAGGTGCGACGCTTTGGTTTTTCAGAGTGCGGCTTAAGGGTAAAAGCAGCAACCAGCGGAATCAGCGTAATTGACACCAGTAGAGACGCAATAAAAGCAAACACCATCGGCCATACTAAGCCGACAAACATTAGCCCTGTGAGTCCACCCGAGAGAATTGTTGGTAGCAGTGCGGCAATCATGACGCAACTCGCCGCCGCACTCGCCAAGAAGACTTCTCCAGTGCCCTTAATCGCCGCCTTCATGGGCATAAAGCCCGCTCGCAGCTTTTGGTCGATAGAATCGAGCACAATAATCGAATCGTCAACCAGCTTACCGATTGCCATCATCATCCCGATTAGGGTAGAGGAATTTAGCGACATGCCGATTGGGATGAAGGGCAGGGTAGAGAGCGCCAAGCTAGTAGGAATAGAGATCATGATGATCGCCGTAGCCCGAAAGTCTTCTAAAAAGACTAAAATCACTAATCCCGCTAGCACAACGCTCACTAGCAGCTCTTGGAACGTACTGTTAACGATGAGATTGACAAGATAAGAATTATCGTAAGCTTCTGCAAATTCAATGCCTGGATATTCGCTTTCAATCTTCTCTAGCTCTGCGCGTACTCGTTCAATCACCTGCGGCGAGCTAGAATCTGGCCGCTGAATCACATTCACCGCCAGCGCCGATTCGCCGTTGTAGCGATAGCCGCTGCGCCGTTCTTCGTAGGTGTCTTTTACCGTGGCCACATCGCGCACATACACCACCCGCCCGTTCTGTTCTAGTACAGGATAGTCCATCACCTCAGCCGCGCTGAGAGTACGTTCATCTGTACGCACCAAAATCTCACTATCGCCCTGCGTTAGCGTACCCGCACTCCGGCTCACGTTATTGGCATCAATGGCATCTCGCACCTGCACGATAGACAGACCGTAAGCAGCGAGCTGCTGGCGATTTACGATAATTTGTAGCTGACGGCGATAGCCGCCAAAGATAGAGACAGCCTGAACATCTTCTACCTGCGTGAGGCGATCTACCAGGGTATTATCGGCAAACTCTCTGAGCTGAAGCGGATCCCAGCTATCTCCTTTGAGCGCCAGCGTTAGCACAGGTCTGTTCAACGGATCGATCGGCAACACCCAGTAGGAGCGAAAGTTCACATCATCAAAGAGCAAATCGCTTTCAGCCGCTGTCATGATGTTCTGCACAGACTGCACGGCTTTGTCTACATTGCCGCCCCAGGCAAACTGGATGGTGACAATGGAATTGTCTTTTTGGGAGCTAGAGCGAATGAATCGCACCCCGTCAAGCACGCTCAACCGCTGCTCAATCGGCTTGCTAACGTAGGTTTCTATTTCTTCTGGCGAGGCACCAGGCACCATTGAGACGACCGATACTAGCGGACTTTCCACGTAGGGCATCATCCGTACAGGCAGCAGAAATAGTGTCAGCAGCGACAGCATGATCACCGCAATATAGATAGCCGTGACAACAACCGGATTTTTGATTGACCAGCGGGTGAGGAACTCTTTCATGTTGTAATTACTCAGCCTCAATCATCAAGTGACCAACACCTTCTTTGCCGTCTTCTTCTAACGTAGAATGAACCACCCAAGGCCCTGCCATGCCAAGGTAGGTGTTGACCATATATGTACCGGGTTCTGAACCCGCCGTAACTTCAGACTCAGCGGTCATTTCTTCCATTCCTTCCATCTCCATCATGTAAACGTCAACGCTCAAGTTGTCTGTCGCTACAGGTTCGCCAGTCGCTGCATCTTTGACGGCAACAACAACTTCAGCATCGCCGCTAGGCACTGATTCAGGACTTACCAGCGAAAATTCGTAGTCACCTTCGCTGCTAGATTCCATGCTTTCCATGTCCATGCCTTCCATCTCATCAGGCATTGCTTCGCTTGTCTCGGCAGCATCAGGGACTGCGGCGGTATCAGGCTCAGAACTTGAGGCACAGCCAGTTGCAATTAGGCCAATGGCGAATAGGCTAAAAAACAGTTTTTTCATAGGGTTAAACAGGAAAAAGGAAGAGAACATGTGTAAGGAACAGCCGCTTTGAAATCGGCT
The DNA here is from genome assembly GCA_937911865.1 of uncultured Synechococcus sp. Taxonomy (GTDB): domain Bacteria; phylum Cyanobacteriota; class Cyanobacteriia; order Phormidesmidales; family Phormidesmidaceae; genus Phormidesmis. The sequence continues at coordinate 16,714 of CALDSK010000057.1, read as the reverse complement.
ACTTTGCAGGCAGACTAAGGCGAGCTTGGCCTGCCTGGTCGGTATCGGTGACGGTGGCTTCTAAAACCCAGTCACCTTTCATACCGAGAAAAGTGTTGATTTTGAATTCTCCTGGCTTGTCAGCCGGTTCAACGTCAACTTTGGCGCTCATCGGAGCCATGTTTTTCATAGGCATAGAGAGATCGACGGCCAGATCTTCAGGTGCGATCGCAATCGGCTCGCCAGTCTCTCCATCTTTGAGCAAAATCGTAAAATCTGTTTTACTACCCGATTTCACAGCGTCCGTGCCGACTAGCGCGACTTCAATATCACTAGCAGCAGTGCTGACAAAGCTATCTGCTGGATTTCCGAGTTCATCAACAATAGCGACTTCGCTGTTGGGCAGCAGGCGACTGTAGCCAGAGGTAATCACCACATCTCCAGCCTCTAGTCCACTTCTAATTTCCACCCTATCGCTAGCAGTTAATCCGGTGGTTACCATCTTCCGCTGCGCTGTTTCTCCATTCACGACCCAAACCGCAGATTCTCCATTAAATTCAGTAACGGCAGCAGTCGGAACAGAGAGTGCATTCGACCGCTGCTCAGTAATGATTTCCATATCTACAAACTGACCCGAAAGTAGCTTTTGATCGGGATTGTTTACCACAGCTTCTACGGTGACGGTGCGCGTGGTCATGTCCGTTTGAGGGAAAATGCTAGTGATTTCACCGCGCACTATACCGGCAGAATCAGTGCCTGGAACCTTAGCAATAACAGGGGTGCCGACGCTCACTCGGCTAGCATCTTGTTGAGCAACATTGGCTCGCAGTCTCACCTGCTGATAATCGCCAATTTTGAAAATTCCTGTCCCCGGTTGAACAACTACCCCCGGATCGGCCATTCGCTCTTGCACAATACCGCTAATAGGAGAAGTGATTTGTGTATAGCCTTCAAACGCAGAAGCACCCACTAGCTGAGCTTCCGCGCGATTGGCTAAAGCTTGGTCGCTAGTGACCTGCGCCTGCAACCTATCGAGCTTAGCGTAAGCCCCTTGTAGCATGGATTCTTTTGCATCTACTTGAGAGATGAGCAAGTCGTATTGATCTTGCGGGGTAGCTCCGGCAGCAGTGAGACTGGCAAAGCGATCGCGCTGAAGTCGCAGGTATTCCAGGTCGGCCTGCACCTGATCGATCTGCTGTCGTTGTTCTTCTACTTCGGCTTGAGTTGCCTGCACGTCGGCTCGCAGAGCCAAAGCAGCGGCTTCGGCTTCGCCAGTTTGTGAGACGCGCTCTAGAGCATCTAGAGTAGCCAGGGTTTCGCCTGCTGAGACGCGATCGCCTGGATAAATTTGATAGTTCGATAGCTGACCTGCCACCCGAGGGTATACCGTCACCTCTGTATAAGGATAAATCGCCCCGGTATAATTCACGCTTACATCCAGCTTCCCTGCCTGTACCTCTTCCACAGTCACAGGGGTGGCATTAAACGCACCATCAACGCCCATCATTTCATCGTGGGACATGCTGCCATGATCCATCCCGCCCATGTCGCCTTCCATGCCAGCCATATCATGATCCATGCTCATCATTTTGAACATGCCACTGGTCAGAACAATCACAGTAGATAGACCTGCAAACACAATCAAGCCCAACAGTGCTTTGCTAGATGTTTTCCACCAGGGCACAGACGGTGGCTTTTCATACTCGCTCGCGGGCACGTCAGCAAGTCCATTAGAAGAGCCGTTGGCAGCGACGGTGAAGGAGTCTGTCGTAGGTGCGTCAGTTCCAGAGCTTAGCTCAGACAGTGGCTGCGACTTATCAGGCGGTACTGGAGATTCAGTTAACGATTCGGTGAATTCAGACTCGGTGGATTCAGGTGGATGGTTCATTGACACAGTGACTTAAGCAATACTCTAGAGCTGGTCAGCAGGACATTCATTAGCCCCGTTTTGAACAATAACCGTTGATTGTGAAATGAGGATGAAATTTTATGATTCTTACTCGTGATGGCCCAACTGCTACAAGGGTATGGGAGCAATACGTAGATATAGCAGTGTCACAATTCGCTCACAACAATACAGGTAGTGAGAGCGTGAACTTACTACCTATACCTAGTTGGCTAGTAACGCTTAGGGAACCGTGATGGGCTTTGGCGATCGCCTGTCCAATCGCCAAACCCAACCCAGAATTGCCCGCCTGCCCTGCCCTAGCCGCATCCACTCTGTAAAAACGATCAAAAATCTTAGCCTGCTGCTCGGGTGCAATACCAACACCCGTATCGCTGACTAGAATTTGCGCCTGTTGCTGCTCGCGTTTGAGCGTTATCGTTACCTTCCCACCTGCTGGTGTATAAGTAATCGCGTTATTTACCAGGTTCAACATCAAGCGATAGAGTTGTTCTTCATTCCCAAGAACCATTAAAGGGGTTAGAGTTTGAAAGTCAATGGCTAAAGCGATCTCTTCTCTAATCGCAAACGCAGCCATCTCTTCAACGATATCACTGATAATATCTTGCAAACAACAGGGAACTTTCACTAGGGTACGCTTTTCGCTATCCAACCGAGAAAGAAGCAGTAAATCGCTCACTAGACTGGTGAGCCTTCGAGTTTGCCGATCGACCACCACCAGCGTTTCTTTGGCATCTTCTTCAGATACCGAAGGTAGTCCTAGCACCGATTCTACAGTCGCTCGAATAGCAGCTAGAGGCGTTCGCAGCTCGTGGGCAGCATCTGCTGTGAACTGCTGAATTTGACTGTAGGACTGATAAATTGGACGCATCGCTAGGCCCGATAGCAGCCAGCTTGCAGCCGTGACCAGCGCTAACGCCAGGAGTAAACCAATTAGCAAACTCCAACGAACAGAAGAGAGGTATCGGTCGAAATCCTGGAAAGAACGGCCTACCAGCAGATAGGCCCAAATCTCTTGACTATCGTCTTCTAGAGCAATCGCAACCTGATGATATTCCTGCCCTTGCTCATCTTGAATCATCTGCCAGGGGTCAGAAGAGGTCAACACAGGGAGTCCTTCAGGACGAATGCCACCCGTTGCTATAAGCTGCCCTGCTGCATCAACAATCCGAATATAGTAGTCGTACTGGTAGGCGTCCTGCACCTGACTGGCTGGACTATTCACCGGCCCAATGCAGGATTCACCCGCCAAACATAAGTCAGGCAGTAGCTGAGAGGGAACACGGCTGAGCTGGGTTGGATTAGAAGCCGTTGCTTCAATCGCGTCGTGGAGGGCATCGGCGGCTGATGCGATTTCTCGGTCGATAGTCACTTCGTGAGCATGTGAGATCGCCCGATACACCCCCAAGCCCAGCAGCGTCAAAATAGTCCCCATCACCCCGCCATACCATACCGCCAACCGCAGCCGAGACTGACGGAATAGCCGATGATCGAGCTTGTCATTTTTCATATCAGTCAAGCCATCTGATGAGGTGACAGGAGGTCTATTCAGGAGGGTTGAAACGATATCCCATACCATAGACGGTTTCAATAAGATCGCCGTATTCTCCTAGCTTACGTCGTAATAACCGCATCTGCGCGGCGACCACGTTACTGTTCGGCTCAGCTCCAAATGCCCAAAGCTGATTGAGCACCATATCACGAGTGACAATCTGATTGGGATGCTCCATAAAGTATCGCAGCAGTAAGAACTCTTTTTGAGTCAGTTCAACAATGCTTTCTTCTACCTTTCCAGGGTGGAGAACAGCGACTCGCCGGTCGCAATCTAGCAGCACGTTTCCGATTTGTATCTGTGCAGACTTAAACTCTGGAGATCGCCTTCTAAGCGCTCTGAGCCGTGCCAACAGCTCAGCCATGCTAAAAGGCTTCACCAGATAGTCATCGGCTCCAGCATCTAGCCCTATGATTCGATCCTCTACTTTGTCTTTTGCCGTTAGCATCAGAACAGGGAGTGATAATGAGCGCAATCGCAACCACTTGCATAGCTCAACCCCTGTCATTCCAGGCAGCATCCAATCGAACACGCCAACTTCATAGATAGAAGCATTAAGTTCCAAAAAACCTAACGCCTCATCGCCAGACGATGCCCAGTCCACGATGTAGCCTTCACGGGTTAGCACACGCTCAACGGCCTTACCCAAGTCGGGTTCGTCCTCAGCGAGCAAAATCCGCATCCATTACCTCCTGATAAGTTTCGCAAAAATTTCATCTGTCGGTAAGGCTAAGCTCCACACAGAGATCGCTAACCCTCGACAGAAATTAGCATAAACTCTACACCCAACTTTAGGGTCAAGAGGTATCGAAAACAAAAATAGAACAATTATTTCAACGAATATCAACTGCAACAGAAACTAGCACATGAATATGAAATCAGAATGAAATTTGCTTTAGTCGTTATCCATTGGATTCATGAATCTAATGGAATTTTCTCAATAAGAGGACAAATATCTCCAGGCTGAGGATGCGGCTCAGCCTCTGCCCAGCTATCTCGATACTCTATGAGACCTTTCCGAAATGCTCTCATTTCTTTAATTTGAGCTTCAATCTTCTCAATTTTTTCTTGCAAAATTGATTGAACTAAGTCACAAGGCACATTTCCTTTCTGATGAACATTTAGCACTTCACCAATATCTTCCAGGGTAAAGCCTAGAGACTGAGCCTTCTTCACAAATTGAACTTGTCGTACAGCATCAGCGGAGTAATAGCGGTAGCTGTTGTCCCCTCGCTTAGATTCAAGCAATCCTAGCTTTTCGTAATAGCGCAGCGCCCCTACCGCCACGCCCGTTTTCTTGGATACTTCGCCGATTTTTAATCGCGCTGTAGCAACCATCCTGAACGACCTCCTAGCACCAATCTATTAGTCAACGTTTCTAGCGTAAACCCTCGACCAAACTATAAGGTCAACTTCTATTTCATTCTCATTTCACAATCTATTGTCAACATATTAGATGAAGGATTTTGGTGACTCAATGCAGGCCAGCTTGAAGCTAGTAAAATCAGCCAGACGCCACTGGGCAGAAATCGCAGCGATCGCACTCCTATCAATACTGTACGTGCCGCTTATGGTCTATTGGGTTGATGGTTGGCTAAACAAGTCAATCGGCATCGACCATGAGTATTTTTCTTACGCCCTACTTGGCTTTCCATATGCTGCACTCATCGCCTGGGAACTGCGTCACCGCTGGTTCGTCCTGCCTGATAAAGCCAATTTCATCGGGCTTTCTTTGATTATGACAGGCGGCATCTTTTACCTCAGCCCTCTTCAGAATTTGATCAATCTTTCGCTGCCCATCATACTCTGCGGTATTGTGCTTTCTACCAAAGGGCTAGCAGGCGTTAGACTAATGGGCTTTCCACTCCTGTTCGTCGCCCTGGCAACGCCCACTTCATTTCCTTATATAGTTGTCCCATATCTATTACCTTTGCAGCAGTTCATCGCATCGGTCGTTGGTTTCTTGCTGATGCAGATCAACATGAACGTCACCGTCGATCAGATTTATGTCTTGGTGAACGATCGCCTGGTAGAAGTTGCGCCCTACTGCGCCGGACTCAAAATGATGATGACTTCTGTGTATGTGGGTCTGATAATTCTGCACCGAACGGGAAACATTTTCTCTCGGACGAAAACCATCATGCTATTAGTCGGCGCTGCGCTGCTCAGCGTCATTGTCAATATCATTCGCAACACGCTGCTCTCTTATTTTCATGGCACTGATAACACCGCAATGTTCGACTGGCTTCACGCTAGCTGGGGTGGCGATGTTCTATCAGCGCTGCTGCTGTTTAGCGTGTTGCTGATGATGAAAGGTATGGATAAATTTGAAGATTCTATCGGAACTGACTTATCGGGCGATCGCAATCAGCCCATTGCTTTTTAACCAACTATGACAGCCCTTCTTACTGTCTTAAATAGCTCAGCGAATCAGACAGCAAGCACGCTACGCTATAGTCTAAATCCAGTATTCTTAACCTTCCGAGATTTCACATAAATTCTTTCATCTCTGCTTTTATCCTTTAGAGGTATCCATGCGTTTTCTGTTTTCAAACCCAAAAGCTCTCGCACTTGGTTTAGCCGCTACTAGCCTGGTACTAGCTGGATGCGCAGCGACTAACGATTCAGCACTAGCACCACCTTCAGAGCAGGCTGGTAGCGCTGAGGTCGCCATGGTAAATGAAATTACAGTTTTTCGGAGTCCGACCTGCGGCTGCTGTGGTAAATGGATCGAACATGCACAGGCGGCTGGCTTCCAGGTAAAAGACGAAGTGACCGAGGATATGGCCGCAATTAAGCAGCAGTACGGCGTTCCACAGAATCTAACGTCCTGCCATACTACGGTTGTTGGCGACTATGTTGTAGAAGGACATGTTCCAGCTGAAGATGTGCAGAAGTTATTGACTGAAAAGCCAGATGTGGCTGGCATTGCCGTTCCAGGAATGCCCATCGGCTCGCCTGGAATGGAATCTGGTGACTACACAGAACCCTACACCGTCTTTTCGTTTACGGAGTCAGGCGAAACGGCTGCCTTTGCTGAGCATTCATAGCACTCAGCAAAGAACAGGTGAAATGCTTAAAGCAATGATCCATAGGCTTGCAGTTTCACTATGATTTCATATTTATAAGAGAGAATGAGGGACTGGAGAGTCCAGGTCTTGAACCATCAAAAATTGGACTCTCCGTAGGTGATCTTCAAACCACTTCGTTACCTCAGGTAGAGTATGAAACGCAGGCAGTTCTTTTCTGTTACCGCACTAGGAGCGGGTTCAGTGTTGCTCTCTCAATGTGCTCGCACAACGACTGAGCAGACCAATTCAGCTAGCGCTCCATCGGGTAGTAACAATGCGACTGCTCAGCCAGCAGCGCTAGCAACTTCCCCTTCAGTGTTTACCAGCGCGAACGGGCTTCTGGAACTGGACTTAGAGGCGAGCTACCAAACTATTAATATCGACGGCAAGCCAGCGAAGCTGATGGCTTACAACGGTCAAGTTCCGGGGCCAAGACTAGAGGCCAGACCCGGAGATACCGTCCGTATTCGCTTCACCAACAACCTGCCCGAACCAACCAATATTCACTATCACGGGCTAAATATTTCACATTCTGGCAACGCCGATAACGTGTTCTTAAGCATTGAGCCGGGTGAAACGCTAGCTTATGAATTCACCTTGCCCGAAGATCATCCGGCAGGCACTTTTTGGTATCACCCTCATCGGCACGGTTACGTTGCCGATCAGGTCTTCGCGGGGCTTTCTGGCTTTTTTGTCGTACGCGGCGATCTAGATGAAATTCCTGAAGTGAAGGCTGCTACAGAAGAATTCATTGCGCTTAAAGACTTTCAGCTCGATGAGGAGGGGAACATTGCTTCTCCAGATCGAATGGCTCAGATGATGGGTCGAGAAGGTGCTCTGGTGACTGCAAGCGGACAGGTCGCCCCAAAAGTCGTCCCTGACATCTCATTTCCAGAAAACGGACTGCTTCGTTTGCGACTGCTCAACGCCTCTATCGCAAGATTCTATCGTCTTCAGATCGAACAGCATTCGATGCATCTAATCGCAACCGATGGCGGCGCTTTATCAACCCCTGTCGAAGTTCAAGAACTCTTGCTAGTCCCTGGCGAAAGAGCAGAGGTTTTGATTCGAGCAGACCAGGCGGCTGGCTCTTATCGCTTGCTCAACTTGCCCTACAACAGAGGCGGTATGGGAATGATGGGGAATGGCGCAATGGGAGGTATGGATATGAAGAACGGCGGCATGGATATGGGCAATGGCCATTCTATGAAAAATATGGGGCAAAACGCAGACCAGAATACGGGCCAGAATACGAGCCAAAGCATGGAAAGTGCGCCCTCTGAAAGTGGCGATGCGATGCCGCTAGCCACGCTCGTTTACAACAGTTCTGTCTCCGAGCTTCCTTCTCTTCCAGCTCAGCTCATTGCCGTCGAAGCCCTTCCCGCCGCGCAAAATACGCGGCGGCTAGACCTTTCTATGCAAATGTCGTTCTCAAGAGGTATGGCTTTCACAATAAACGGTAAAACCTACAGCGAAGATAGAACAGATATTCAGGTGCCGCTGGGTACGGTTGAAGAATGGGAGATTGCCAATATAGATGCTGATAAGATGGATCACCCTTTTCACCTCCATGCTGCACCCTTTCAGGTTGTGAGTCGAAGTGGCAAGCCCGAACCGTACGCAGCCTGGAAAGATACGGTTTTAGTGCGCGGCGGCGAAACCCTTCGCATTCGAGTTCATTTCAAAGATTTTCCGAGTAAGAGTGTCTACCACTGCCATGTTCTCGATCATGAAGAGCTAGGCATGATGGGGGTTATTGATGTTCAGGCGTAGTCGTGATTCTCACTTATTTTTTACACAAAAGAAATCAGGTAGGATTGGGCTTGTCGAACACAGATAGCGATCACTCATGAAACGTCGTCAATTTAACCGCCGACTCGTCGCCTTCTGCGCCGTTGCATCTGGTGCGCCGCTACTGTCTCGTTGTACTCGAAATGCTCGTAATCTTCAGGAGGCAATAGCCCTGGAGCGTATCAGCAGTACGGAGGGCTTGCTGGAGTTATCGCTAACCGCCAAGGCGCAAACACAAGCGATTGCTGGTGAGCAGGTCAAGCTACTGACTTACAACGGGCAGGTTCCTGGCCCTATGCTGGAAGCTCGCGCAGGTGATACTGTTCGGATCACTTTAGAAAATGAGCTAGAGGTTCCGACCAATCTTCACTATCACGGATTGCATATCTCACCGGCAATAGACAACGTTTTCCGCGAAGTGTCCGCAGGCGTTGGCACAGCCTCTCCTACGGAGAATCGCTATACCTACGAGTTCCAAATTCCTGATAATCATCCTGCCGTTACGGGTTGGTATCATCCCCACTATCACCTCCGAGTAGCCTCACAAGTCTTTGGCGGATTAGCAGGGCCATTCATCATCAGAGGCGAATTAGATGAGATTCCAGAGATTCAGCAGGCTGAGGAAGCCGTGCTGCTACTCAAAGACTTTGAACCGCGCCTTCAGAATGGCTCTGATCAGCTTTCTCCTTTAGCTGAAAAATGGGGTAGGGAAGGACATTTGCTGACTGCAAATGCTCAGCAGAATCCGGTTATTGGTTTGCCTCAAAATGGTTTGCTAAGACTGCGGCTGATCAACGCTTCTGCTTCGCGGATTTATCAGCTTCAGTTACCAGAGCATCCCTGGTTTTTGATAGCGACTGACCGGGGCGCGATCGCCCAACCCACAGAACTCGAAACGCTAACCCTCTCCCCCGGCGAACGCGCAGAGCTACTCATTCCAGGCAACAGAGAAGCCAATGACTATAAGATTTGGAGCCTGCCGTATGACCGAGGCATCGCTGAGATGATCGACGGATTCGGAAAGGCCATCGAGCAGATGCCAGGTGTTGTACCGCCGCAGAAAACAGCGATCGCCACGCTGAGATACAAGGAGAACGAGCGCACTACGCCCCTCCCTCTTCCCACGCAGCTCGTCGCAGTAGAGCCTCTGCCCGAGCCAGACATCACCCGCGAATTTGTTCTTAACCACGGTATAGACTCTACCGCTGGCTCTACCGGCTTCATTATTAACGGTGAGTCTTTCGTAATGGATAAAGTCAATACCCGAGTCCGTCTAAACCAGGTCGAAGACTGGCGCATCGTCAACAAAGCGAGCGTAGACCACCCCTTCCACTTGCATACCAATCGATTTCAGGTTGTCGAACGCAACGGCAAAGCTGACCCCTTTCGCGCATGGAAAGACACGGTAAATATCGGTGGCTACGAAACTGTGACGATTCGCACAAAGTTTGAGGACTTTACGGGCCGCACCGTTTATCACTGCCACATTCTTGACCATGAAGACCAGGGCATGATGGGCATTGTAGAAATTCAAGCATAGTCGCTCAACCAAGTAGATTCGGAGAGAATCTATCTTCTGAAAGACTCTCTTTTCATCCTGGTTTCATATTTGGACAGCATCCTCAAAGATTCTGGCACGTTGCCTAGAAATACAGCCTAGAAGAGCAGCAGATAGTTTCAAATTTACTCAAAACTATTCCCTTTACCCCCTAGACTCTACAGCCTACTACAGGGTCTATGCTGATGCTAGATAGGCATACAACGTCGCCTTCCTACACAAATTTCATTCGAGGATGTCAAACCGTGAAACTACAATTCAACGTTCCTAATATGGCCTGTGGCTCCTGCGCGAAAGCCATCACTAAAGCTATCCAGTCTGTAGACCAGAAGGCTAGCGTCGAAGCTGACCCTAAGACAAAGCAGGTTGCTATAGAGACAGACACTTCGGAGAGCGCTATTCGAGATGCTATTAAAAACGCTGGCTACGCGGTCGCATAGGCTCTTAGGCTGTACTCCGATTTTCATAAAACGTTCATTCAAAGGAGGAGCTTTTCCTAATGGCGGCAACAACCCTAAAGCTGAAAGGCATGAGCTGCGCGTCCTGTGCGAGCAGCATTCAAACGGCCATACAACAGGTGCCAGGAGTCAATGACGTTCAGGTGAACTTCGCGACAGAGCAGGCCAGCGTTGAGTATGACGAGCAGGGCACTAACCTTGAAAAGATTCAGGCAGCGGTTGCGGATGCAGGATACGAAGCGAGCGAGCGCGAAAATCTTGGCATCGGCAAAGAAGATGCTCAGGAACAAGCGGAGCGAAAGGCACAGCAAAAAGCACTGCTCTTAAAGACGGTGGTTAGCGGCATCATTGGCGGCGTGCTGATTTTAGGTACACTGCCGATAATGCTGGGCGTAGATATTCCCGGCTGGCCAATGTTTTTACACAACAGATGGCTACAGCTTGTTTTGGCGACACCTGTTCTGTTTTGGTGCGGTCAGTCATTTTTTGTCGGCGCTTGGAAAGCCTTTACTCACCGTGCAGCCAACATGAATACGCTGATTGCGTTAGGAACGGGGGCCGCTTACGCCTATTCTCTTTTTGTCACCCTGTTTCCAGGATTTTTAGTTTCACAGGGGCTCGCACCCGAAGTTTACTACGAGACCGCAGTGGTGATTATTGCCATGCTGCTGCTGGGTCGATACATGGAGGACCGAGCCAAAGGTCAAACGTCTGACGCCATCCGCCAACTCATGGGATTGCAAGCCAATACAGCCAGGATAGTCCGCCAAGGCGAAGAAATCGACCTACCGATAGAAGACGTTGTTGTGGGCGACATTGTTATCGTACGCCCCGGTGAAAAGATTCCGGTTGATGGTGAAGTCACACAGGGCACCTCTACCGTCGATGAGTCGATGGTGACCGGCGAACCGATACCCGTCAAAAAAGAACAAGGTGAGGAAGTCATCGGGGCCACCATTAATAAAGCAGGGAGCTTTCAATTCAGAGCATCGCGGGTTGGCAAAGATACTGTGTTGGCGCAGATTGTGCAGCTCGTACAAGATGCGCAGGGTTCAAAAGCACCTATCCAGAAGCTCGCTGACCAAGTGACAGGGTGGTTTGTGCCAGTCGTAATCGCCATTGCCATTATTACCTTTACTCTTTGGTTTAACACGATGGGCAACATCACGCTGGCCCTGCTCACCACTGTCGGCGTACTAATTATTGCCTGCCCTTGTGCGCTGGGCTTAGCCACACCGACTTCTATTATGGTCGGCACAGGCAAAGGCGCTGAAAACGGCATTTTGATCAAAGATGCCGAAAGCTTAGAGCGATCGCACAAAATCCAGGCCATCGTCTTAGACAAAACCGGCACCCTCACAGAAGGTAAACCAACCGTCACTGACTATCGAACCATTCGAGGAATCGCCAACGGCAACGAGCTGAAGCTGTTGCAAATGGCCGCTGCTGTCGAGCGAAATTCTGAGCATCCCCTAGCAGAAGCGGTCGTAAACTACGCCCAATCTCAGGGCATCGAGAAAAGCAAGCTGACAGGCACTCAAAACTTTGAAGCGGTAACCGGCAAAGGCGTACAGGGAACCTTCGACGGTCAGCTCGTGCAGATTGGCACTGAGCGCTGGATGCAGGAGCTGGGCGTTGATACCGAGCGCTTGCAGGGGCAGCGGCAGGCTTGGGAGGCCGCAGCGAAGACGACAGCATGGATTGCGATAGATGGCAAAGCCGAAGGATTAATGGGTATTTCTGATGCGCTCAAAAAAACGTCTAAGCAGGCGGTGAGTGCGCTACAAAAGATGGGGCTAGAAGTTGTGATGCTGACCGGAGATAATCAGCAAACGGCGGAGGCGATCGCGCAAGCTGTCGGCATCCGCCGTGTATTTGCAGAAGTGCGCCCTGACCAGAAGGCCGCGCAGATTAAGCAATTGCAAGCTGAAGGTAAGGTGGTCGCGATGGTTGGAGATGGAATAAACGACGCGCCTGCATTGGCCCAGGCAGACGTAGGGCTTTCGATTGGGACGGGAACGGATGTGGCGATCGCCGCTAGCGACATCACCCTCATCTCAGGTGACCTGCAAGGTATTGTTACCGCTATTCAGCTCAGCAAAGCCACCATCGCTAACATTCGGCAAAATCTGTTCTTTGCCTTCATCTACAACGTAGCCGGTATCCCTATTGCTGCCGGTATTCTCTATCCCATTTTTGGCTGGCTACTGAATCCAATTATTGCCGGGGCAGCGATGGCGTTCAGCTCAGTGTCTGTGGTCACTAATGCACTTCGTTTAAGAAACTTCCAGCCAAAAGGTATCCACTAAAAAGGCCCTTAGATAAGGAACATAATCATGAAATTACGAGATTTTCGCGCTTGGCGATCGCTCCACAAATGGACGATCGGGAGCCTGCTAAGCATCGGTATGTTGTTTGGAGCCGCACTCACTGCCCGCGCCCAAATTTCTGAAGCTGATACCAGTGAATTTCGGCGCATTGAGCAACCCTTGGGACTTAAAGTAGGTGTAGCAGCAGCAGGGGCTGGACTCATCGGCCTAGAACTGTGGTGGTTTCTTTTGAGCAAAACCAAGGCTCAAACCGCGCAAGCTGCTAATGGCGTTCAGTCAGTAGACGTAACGGTAGATGGCGGCTATTCTCCCGACCAGATTGTGGTGCAAGCAGGCCAACCCGTACAGCTAAACTTCTTCCGAAAAGACCCCAGCAGTTGTTTAGAGCAGATTATTTTGCCTGACTTTAATAAAGCGGTCGATTTACCACTCAATCAGACGGCAACCGTAGAAGTCGTGCCTGAAAAAGCAGGTGACTACACGTTTCACTGCGGTATGAACATGTTTCGCGGCACGATGACCGCTAGGGAAGACGCATGAGTTACGGGAAGCAGCGATGAAAGAAATTAATTACTCATTGGATCTATGGCGTAAGTAAAAAGACTTCGGTTAAATCAGGTTCATCTTTGCATGTTATTTTTAGAGAATTCTCCTCAGTCATGATTTTGTCTCGTATTCTTGCGATCCCAGAGCTTATTCTGTTTTTGTTTGCCTTTCTCGTACATTTTGTTTATGAAGTTTGGCAAGCACCCTATTTTGTCTTTTACGATATGCCTTCCCTTGCGAGCAAGATCAACTACATTACGCACTGCACGATTGGAGACGGCATTATATCTGTGATCAGCTTTTGGGTCGTCAGTCTTCTGTTTCGTACTCGCAAATGGATATTAGATCCAATGGGGAAGCAAATCCTTTTATTTACAGCAGCGGGTTGGCTTTATACATTCATTTCAGAAATCTATCGAATCAAGATTGCTAAGCTGTATGGAATTTCAGCTTTCAATATTCCATTTTTTGAAACCAGTTGGCTTCCTTTAGTTCAGTGGCTAATATTACCGCCTTTAGTAATCTTTCTTACTGAACGCCATCTTAGAGGAGAAAAGAAGCGCTAGCTTAAAGTTATCAATCGATATGCTCTTTTTCTTGACTCTACAGTCAGGTATAAAGAGTACGGTTGAGCTGTAAGTTCAAAAGGTAATTCAAATGACACAGCGTTCAGTTGAAGTATTTACGGCTGGCTGTCCTCTCTGTGACGAAACAGTCAACCTGGTGCAAGAGCTAGCTTGTGATAGCTGTGATATCCAGGTGCGGGATTTGCGAGAAGGCCACATTACTAAGGAGAATCAAGAAAGATTGAATCAGTACGGTATTCGCCGTGTGCCTGCTGGCGTCGTCGATGGCACGTTGGCCGACTGCTGCCAAACTCAGCAGTCCGTTTCCCGAGAGTCGCTTATCGCGGCTGGCATCGGCCAGTCTTAGCCCGAAGAATAAGCTATTTGGAGCCTTTTTATCCGCTTTGCCAAAGCTTTCAAGGCTGCACGAATAGTCTGACTTCGACATAGAGTTTCCCTGAGACCCTAAGCTCTCAGGGAAACTCTTGTTTCAATAGCACGTTGAAATATACTGGGATTCCCTCCCTGAACGTCAACTTCTTACCAATTTCATTCCTATTTCATATTCGGCTGCGACACTGGCCCCAAGTCTTGATAGGAAATGAGCCTATGTCCTTTGTATCCGTTCGTCGCCGCGTCGCTTTCATACCCGCAGCCTCTGTGTCTAGCTATCTACTGCTAACAGGTCGCGAGGTGATGGCTCATGCCGATCACTACAAGACGGAGCAGCATGAACAGCCTTCTTCCGATAACACACAGCCCGAACTTTCTCCCAAACCAGTAGATACTTCAGATTCCGCTGAGCAAGAAGCAACACCGATACAACAGAATAAATCTGAGGCAAACGGCTCATATACCAACATCGAGAACAAAGATAAAACAGTTGCTGAGGAAATTTCGGCAACTCAAGCATCCGTCTCAGCTTCTGAGTCTGGCTTATTCAACGGCTTCGCCGGAATAGGCTTAGGCGAGTCTTTACTAGCCCTCATTATTGCAACGCCATTCGTCTTGCGCACCTTAAAGAGGCAATTGAAATCCTAATACAGCATTTTCCTAACACAGCTTCTTACAAAGCAACGATATGAGAGTTTACTATGGCCTCTAATCGAGTCCGATTGCGCCAACTACACAAAGCGCTCGTTCCTTTTATGGCGCTGCCGTTACTGCTAACGCTAACAACAGGTATGTTGTTTCAGTTTGCGGCTGCGATCAATCGCGCCAATGATTTCCTCTGGTTGCTAGATTTACATAAGGGCAAATTTGGCCAGATCAACTTAGAGTTCGTCTACCCCATTCTCAATGCATTGGGGTTACTGACTTTAGTTATTACGGGTTCAGTGATGTGGTTCCAGTCGCCCAGTCGAAAACGTAGAAACAACTGACCCACTACTTATCTACATTCATTCGTCGAGAATCCTAAAAAATTGTGTACTTACAGATAAACATACAAAGGCATAGGCGCTAACAATCGCGCTCGATAATTGCTAAATCTTAGCCTTTGCATCACTAATCATTACTTTGTGTTCTGGCTTCACAGGCATAGCTTTAAACGGGCTAACATTACTGCCACCTGTATTACCGTTTGGGATCAATCCAATTGGCGTCATAAGTGCCGCACCGATAGTACGAAAGAATTGTCCGAACACTTCTTTCGGCATTAGATTTCGCACAGCCCACAGAAACATGAACGCATGTACTTTGACATGCCAATATGTGGATTCTTGTCCAATCACATGTGCGTTTTCTAGATGACGGAACTCTAGCAGACGGTCACCAACGCTGCGTGCAGCCTTAGCTAAGGCAACCTCGAATTCAACGTAAGATGCAATGCTTTTTGAGAATTTACTAAGCATGACAACCTCTCTGTGGGAATAACTGGCTAAAAATTCTCATGTGAACTACCTGATATAAGACTACATAGTTTTGTCGGCACCTCATAGATAACTAAAGACTTTGATCTTATAGGTTCGGTTCAACAACTTCTGATTAAATCAACTCAAGCGGCTAGAATATGAAAAGATTATGAAAACCATGTAGTAGTTTACCCAACATGTCGTCCCGTTTGCGTTCTTTCTTTCAGACCCTTAGCGAACGTTTTCCCGTTCTAGAGAAACTTTTCGGACTGGGATGGAAGGTCGTGCTGACAGAAGCGCTCATTGAGATACCATTCTTGATTTTGGAATCGTCGTTTTTGATGCGATTTCTGTTTGGGGTAACGCTAGGATTGACCCTTTGGCAGTACATCGTTATCGCAGCAGCGCTCTACCTGCTAATCGAGTTGGGGCGTTGGGCGTTTACTCGCTTTATCAGTCGGTCTAATGACTATCGCTTCATGAAGCATGAGCTAGAAATAATGCAAATTCTGCTCGACTGGCTCAGTCAGCTCAGAAGCACGGCAAAGAATAGAAGCTCGAAGAATCAAGAGAGCTGAGCTTAGGGCATTCCTTCAATCTACTCATCCTTTGATCTACTCAGCAGCGTGCAGATGTCATTCAAATAATGTATTATCTGAATACCTGTTCAGATGGCTATTAGTTTTATAGCGGTTTATGAATACTTTGATATGGGGAATCGTCCTTATTGCCGCTGTCTGGGCTGCCCATTGGGGAGCGGAACAGCTAGGCGAGCCGCTGGCAAAACTGAGATCGCAGTTGGGACTTACTCAAGTCGCTGGAGCAGCCCTGGTCGGTCTGACGGCGGCAAGTCCCGAAATTGGCATCAATACCACTAGCGCTATCAAGCAAGTGGCAGATATTGGTTTAGGCACAATGCTGGGTTCAAATATCGTTGCTATCCCGTTAGTGGTGACTACCGCTTACATTGCTTCTCGCAAAACTCAGCTTGGCAAAGATAACCAAGCCAATGCAGGAGAGAGCGTCAGCGAACACCGTCGGCATCGTCGGCAAAAGTTCATGCGAATTGAGAAAGAAGCGGTTACGGTGCAGGCCATTCCCTAT
>CALDSK010000056.1 GCA_937911865.1 uncultured Synechococcus sp. | reverse complement strand
AGCGCACAAACAACGTCTGCCTTTACAGCAAAAGCACCTGAGATGATATGGACACAGCATCAGACTCATCCAGGCCAGGACGCACTATCAGACCAACAGGTCGCTAAGCAAGCACTCGCGGCGGGCTACAAACCTGAACAGATTGAACAGGCCATCGCTCAGCACAGCCCGCTCGCACAGGCTGCACCCAGTGCTGATGAGTACGCTAAATCTCTGATTGCGGATGTGAGTCAGGCCAAAGCGAAAGCAAACAATCTACCAGAGGGACAGGCGAACAAGGAGAAGCAGACCGAACAGCAACAGGACAGCAAGCGTACCCGCACTAAGAAAGCATCTCAGAATAAACAGCTGCCTAAACAGAAAGTGCGAAAGCAAACCAAGTCGAAAGATCAGTGCATTGAGATGTAGATCCAAGGGCCTCTCATACGATATATTTCTTCTCAGCCTGTAGCCTTTCTTACATCAGCGCCTTCAATTGAGTTTCAACAACATACAACATCATTCCTCTGGCTCAAATCTATTCGCCAAGATGGACGTTACCCCCCTGGCGGTAGATTGGCGACACATGACAGATTGGGCAGCTGAGCACTATCGCTGTCATACCTTTCTTAAAAACGACCGAATTCCAGCCCGGCCCGACTTACTCTACCTAGTCCAAACCGGAGTCGTCCAACTGCTCTCGAATACACCAGCTGTAAGACAAAAGAACGGCAGCTGGCCGATCTCTTCTGACGAGGCGGATGAAGTCCGTGTCTCCTTAGTCGGTGCCGGGCAACCGTGTGAAGTATTCGCTCACGACCCTTTCGTCTTGAAATGCTTCGCTCATGTTCATCAAACAACCGTCATCTGGTTGTATTGGGATGACCTGAAGGCTTGGCCTCACCTACAAACGGAAGTCTTGAATGCGTTTCGGCGGCAGCATCAACATCAGCTGCTCTGGCTCAGCGTCTTGAATCAATACAGAGCCATCGACCGGCTCTTTGGCTATCTCTCGCTACAGATTGATCAGTATGGAAAGCGCTGTGAACTAGGCAATTACCTACCGTTTGCAATTACGCACTCACAGATTAGTAGCGCTATTGGGGTGACACGGGTGACGGTGACGCGCTTAATCAGCAGATTACGACAGGATGGCATGTTGCATCTCTATAAAAGAGGGTTTTTCTGCATCCCCGATAACGCTAACTGGAGAAGACAACCACCTGAAGATGGGCCGGTAGATACCTTATAGAAAGAGGAATGACGACAACAAATGGTTTTCTCTTTTTTGACACCATTCCCTCTGAAGCAATACCCACTGGACCTTCCGCGCCAATTCGACAGAAGATGGGATATGGAACCATAACCTATGACTCGTCAAATAGCTTTTCTAGCCGATGACGGGCCTTTTCTGCCTGTTGCCGCTCTACCTCAACTTGATAGACACCGATATCTAGCAGTTCTTCTATAAACTCTACAAAGGTTAGCTCTGTCTGCTCGATGTCATCCAGCAGCGCTCGGTCAGCCGCTGTTTGAGACGGGGTCTGGGGGAGCTGCATCGTCAACGCAATATAACCGTCTAAGTTGGCCAGTGGGTTCTCTGAAAACACTCTTGGGAGCGTCATCACGCGCTGAAGCAGAGCCGTCAGCTCATCCACTGTGCAATCATAGAAAACAGCCCATATCGCTAGCACCGATTGCAGTTCAAACGCTTCACTATCAATGTTCTCAGGCTCAAACACTGGAAACTCTAACGACATTAGCTATCTCACAGGTTAGGAACCAGTAAATAGTAGACAACATCCGAGCGGCTGACACGTTTGTCTGTATCTACGCAGAGGCCAGCAGGCCAGCTGACTCAACACGAGCTAGGTTCTGTGTCTATACTCAACTGCCCAGCCCATTATTCTGCTTCTGCTTTTTAGAGGCGAAGTTGCATACTTTCAACACTATTTTATTTTTTAGGTAGCTCTAGCCCCAGTTGCTAGCCAGCTTGCTCCAAACCATCAATCCGACCATTGGTAGCAGCCAGCGCGGACAACAGTGCTCGTATTTGCTGGCCTTGTGCTCTGATTTCCTCCATTGCAGAATCGAAGCGCCTGGCATTCTCTTCTCTATCTTCATCTGCCTTCTCTCTAGCCGCTGCCATTTCTTCACGAAAGAGGCGCCGGTCTTCAATAGCATCGGCTCTAAGGGCTTCGATAGATGCGTTTGTATACTCCGTCTGTCGATTTAACTGCGTCTCAATAGCAGCAACGTCGCCTGCGGTGTCATCACTCGAATCACGAACAATAGATACTTCCAAGCCTGTTTCATCAAGCTTGCGTACAAACGCATCAACTGTGTTCCTAAGCTCGCTGATGCCTTCGTTGGTAGCTTCGATAGCACGAGCATTGCTTTGAATCTGCTGAGCATTCGGGCGAATAAACTGATCTGCGATGACGTTGAGTGTCTGATTCAGTTGCGAGATCGCGGCCTGGTTATCTAGTGGATTAGCGGGTTCAGTCATGCCGATTTGGCCTCTCGTCTATTAGTGCGATCACCGCCTCTCGTTTCCCCTATTGGCTCATAGTCCTCCGGCAGTAAGCCAAGGGCTTCGGAGTATGCAATCAAAGCCGTTTCCGCCATCCTAGAAAAACTCATACCTAAATCAGCCGCTTTGTCTGATAGCAAAGCGGCGACTTCAGAATCAACACTGACAGCGATTCGTTTGCGCGACCTCTGTACGGTGGTCACCATAAATAGTCCATTCAAATTACATCGTTTTGCGATTATAGCGGCTTGGCGACTCAGAGTACATCGGTTTGTATTTCCGTAGTTCAGAACAGACAATGAGGCTCGTTTTCTGTCTATCCTCACATCTCCATGCCATTGTCCTGCTCCTTCTTCCGCTTTTTCGCTTTTCGTTTCGGCTGCTGCACCGGCTTCTTCTGCGGTTTTTGAAGCCGATGCAGCGAGTTCGATGATTTCTGCGATTCTTGTTCCGGTACAACTGCTCTATATGTTGACTTAGCAGCTTTAGATTTTGGCTCAGTCACTTTAGGTACTGGTTCAGTAGCCATAGATTCTGGCTGACTATTCGTAGGACGACGACTGGCCTCAACCGCCTTGTTTTCGCTGATAATCAGCTCAGTTAGGTACTTCAGCCCGGCTTCCTGCCCTACGGTCCGTCTGAGCCGCTTTGTCGTCTCGCCCTGCGTTACCACTAGAGCCACCTGCTTCAGCTCTTCCTGGTTCAGAGAGCGGCCACCGT
>CALDSK010000055.1 GCA_937911865.1 uncultured Synechococcus sp. | reverse complement strand
ATGAGTCATCACCGCCTTGGCCATTAATCTCAAACTGTTCAATCTCTTCGTTAGTTAGAGTAAACTGCCCTAGATTGAGCCGATTAAAAATGGCCTGACCTTTAACTTGACGCAAGTCAAACTCATCGCCATCACCGTCGGCACCGTTCACTTCGGTAACATCGAAGCCTTTACCACCGTTAATGAAGTCACTGCCGTCGCCGTTGTTCCAGATAAAGCGGTCATTGCCACTCCCTAAAAAAGCCACATCATCGCCAGTTTGACCAATCACAGTATCGTTGCCATTACCGGCAAAGACGACATCGGTACCACCCCCGCCTGAGACAGTATCGTCACCGCCACGTGACAGTAAAATGTCATCTTTATCGCCGCCTTGGAGATTGTCATCTCCGTTGCCACCAATGAAAATGTCACCGAGATCGTCGATTGTAGGCGCGTCTTTAAACAAGTTCCCTACGATTTCGTTTACTAGAAGAGTTAGAAGGTTGTTCATTTTTGGATTTCCTTTAGTTTTTAGAGGGCTGGAAAAACATTCTCAAGAAAACGACGCAATCTAGTAGTCCTGATGAAAAACCAGGACGGTCTGTACGAAACGTTTTAGTGAGAGAAAGCGTTGATATGGGTTACGACTGAGTAACAGCAGAACGCTCGCTTGCTGCGTTTGCTTGTTTCTATTACACAGTCTGAGAAGCTACGTTATGGGCTACGAAAGGCTGACTTATGGATAACTTGTGTCATTGTGTTGAACGTTATTAGCTTGCCGCAGCTGACAAAACTGCACCAGTCAAGTTCACAGCTTAGGCTCACAAGTTAAGCCACAACTTAAGCCAGCCCTGACATCTTGCGCTAGAGAATAGACAGGAGCAGACTTTCAGCCCCTTTTCTTGATTGGAGGCTACGGTCACAAGCTAAAATTTGAATCTGTATCACAACTTAAGTGCTCTACTATGTTGCAAGAGACGTAAAGCTGGATTGCTCAAGGCTGTCATGCACTCTTGAGTACTGCACCTAATCTGAATCTTCATGGAAAAAAAGTCGAGAAGAGGAAAACGTAGACGTGGCGTGAGACTCTCCTCCCAGGGGTGGGAACGGCTACAACTGGCAGAAACTCAGCAGGCCGCTCAAGATAACAACCGCCAACCTTACACATTAGAGGCACTAACTGAAATTACGGGACTGAGCATCAACACTCTGACAAAGGTGCGCTCTAGTAAGGCACCCGTTGATCGTCAGACGATTGCAGCTTATTTTGAAGCCTTTGGCCTGACGCTGACGGCTGAAGACTATGTTCGTCCGGATGCCGTAGCAGACGATGGCCTCTCTTCAGTCAACGCCTCAGTCCAAAAGGATGCTATCTCAAAGGGTGCTTCCAAAAAGAGTGCCATCTCCAATGTGCAAGTCGATTGGGGCGAAGCCCCAGATGTCTCTATATTTCATGGTCGCAGCGAAGAGTTAGCCACCCTAGAAAAATGGATACAGGCCGATCGCTGTCGGCTAGTAGGGGTGCTGGGCATGGGGGGCATCGGTAAAAGTGCCCTGTCGGTGAAGCTGGCACAGCAACTTCAGGATGAGTTTGACTATGTGATCTGGCGATCGCTACGGAATGCACCCTCAGTAGAGAGCTTGCTACAAGATCTAGTGCTGTTTTTATCTAATCAACAAGATATGGAGGCGACGCCGAATCGTCTAAGGCACTGGCTGCAAGCCTCCCGTTGCCTATTAATTTTAGATAATGCTGAGACCATTCTTCAGGCAGGCAATCGGGCAGGGCAATATCGAGTTGGCTATGAGCCCTATGGCGATCTGTTTCGCATGCTGGGTGAATCGCCGCACCAAAGCTGTGTACTCATCACCAGTCGCGAGAAACCGGCTGAAATTGCCACGTTTGAAGGGCTGGGGCTGGTAGTGCGATCGCACCAGCTACGTGGCTCTCTAACAACTGCCTTAGGCGTCATTGAAAACAAAGATTTGGTAGGCAACATCCAGCAGAAACAAAAACTTTGCAAACGCTATGGCTGTAGCCCATTGGCGTTAAAGATTGCGGCTGGCTCTATTCATGCTTTATTTGACGGTGAGATTGGCCCCTTTTTAGACGAAGGCATATTTCTCTTTAACGGCACACAAAGGCTCCTTGATCAACAGTTTGGGCGGCTCTCAGCCCTAGAGAAAACCATCATGTATTGGTTAGCTATCAACCGTGAGTGGACATCCATTCAAACGCTGGCCAGCGATATGGTGCCTCCGGTCGCCCGAGCTAGCCTACTCGAAGCGCTGGAATCTTTGGGCTGGCGATCGCTGATCGAGCAACAATCTGGACGCTACACACAACAACCTGTCGTGATGGAGTACATCACAGAACATTTAATTGAACAGATTGTTTCTGAGATAATAGAGCACAAGCCAGTGCGGCTGATTCAACAGGCCTTACTTAAAACAACAGCCAATGACGTTGTTCAACAAACACAATTTAATCTTATCCTAGAGCCAATTGCAAACAAACTTTTAACCCATCTTGGCAGTGCCCAAGCCATTGCGACGGCCCTTACTCAGTGCCTAGACTCTTTACGTGGACGCCCGCCCGCACAATCAGGTTATGCGGCCGGCAATGCCCTCAATCTTATGCGTCAACTACAGATTGATGTGTCAAACTATGACTTTTCCAATCTCACTATTTGGCAAGCCTATCTACAGGGACTCAACCTACACAAAGTCAATTTTTCACAGGCTACCTTTTCACAAACAACTTTTTACGACGCCTTCAGCGGTATTCATGCCGTCGCCGTCAGCCCAGATGGCAGTCTGTTTGCGGCAGCCGGTACCAGCGGAGTCATTCAACTTTGGCAGATGGCCAATGGCGAAGAATATGGTTGCTGCCGAGGGCACGATGCCTGGATCTGGTCGATTGCGTTTAGTCCAGATGGTCAATGGCTAGCCAGCGGTAGCGCTGACCAAACCGTGAAGATTTGGGATGTTCACACCGGATGCTGCATGCAAACATTGAAGGGGCACACGAATTGGGTCCGGTCTGTTGTGTTTAGTCCGGATGGCAAGATAGTTGCAAGCGGTAGTTCCGATCAGACGGTCAACCTCTGGGATTTTGAGAGAAATGTTTGTCTTAAAACGCTGCAGGGACATACGAATTATGTCCAAGCGGTATCATTTAGCCCTGACAGACAGTTGATAGCGTCTGCTGGTTGGGATCAAAGGATCAACATTTGGGAGATAGAGAGTGGCAAAAGCTTGCGCGCTATAGACGGAGCAAACAGCTTTTGGTCGATTGCGTTTAGCCCGGATGGTGAAACAATCGCTACAGGCAGTACGGATGAAGCCGTGAGGATTTGGGACGTTCACACCGGGCAGTGCCTCAAAACATTCGCAGGCCATACCTGTGCCGTTCGCTCGGTTGCCTTTAGTTCTGACGGACAGAAACTTGTCAGCGGCGGCGGCGATCAAACTATAAAAATTTGGAACGTGCAGAATGGTCGCTGCGTAAAGACCCTATCTGGCCATGGGAATTGGATTTGGTCGATTGCCTTTAATCCTAATGGCAGCAGGCTCGTCAGCGGCGGTGAGGATCAGACGGTCAGAATTTGGAATGCCCAAACAGGACACTGTTTGAAGTCATTAACAGGCTATGCCAACGCCATTCGAGCCGTGGCCTTCAGCCCTGATGGACAAACCCTTATCAGTGGTAGCGATGACTATACCGTTAAGCGCTGGGATATAGAACAGGAACAGTGCCTGCAAACATTAACAGGCCACAAAAACTGGATCTTGTCTGTTGCTTTTCATCCTGATAATCACCTAATTGCGAGCAGCAGCGCGGATCAAACCGTGAAAATTTGGGATATACAGCGCAACCGCTGTGTGAGGACACTACCGGGGCACACCAATACAGTTTGGTCTGTTGAGTTTAGTCCTAATCGTCAGATTCTCGCGAGTGGCGGGCACGACGGCAGCATTCATATATGGGACATTCAAGACGGTCACCGTTTGGCAGTTCTAAAGCATCCCAGTCAGGTGCGAGCAGTGGCGTTTAGTCCGGATGGACAAACATTAGTCAGCGGTTGTTCTGACAAACAAGTCCGGCTCTGGGATGTCAGTAGTGGTCAGTGCCTGACGGTGATGTCAGGACATGACGGGATGGTATGGACTGTTGCTTTTAGCGCCGAGACGCCCATGATAGCGAGTGGTAGCTCAGATAAGACCCTACGTCTTTGGGATGCTCAGAGTGGAGACTGTGTGAGAACACTGAAGGGGCATACGAATTGGATCTGGTCGGTTGCATTTAGCTCGCAAGGTCATCTTCTAGCAAGTGGTAGCGCAGACAAAACTGTGAAACTATGGAATGCCCATGATGGCAGGTGCCTGAAGACGTTGATTGGCCACGCTAACGTGGTGCGATCGCTCGCATTCAACCCCAAAGGAGATTGTCTTGCCAGTGCCAGCGAAGATGAAACGATAAAACTTTGGGACGTTGAGACAGGCGAGTGCTTTAAAACGCTGAGGTGCGATCGCCCCTACGAGGGCATGGATATTACTGGAGCTAGCGGACTCACTGATGCGCAGAAGGCAACATTACAGGTTCTAGGAGCGATTGGGTCATAAGTTTATCACCGATGAGGGACCAGTATCGAGTTACCGGCATCAAAGCGTTAATCGCCACATAGAACTCTTTTACCGTAAAGCTTGCAGGTACTCACTCTTTAGCTAGTCAAGAAAGATGACAGTGTAGCGACTCTGCTATCTATGCCAGAGAGTGCTGAGATTGATTTTCTGCTTAGCCGCTCAAAAGAAGTGTCTTTACGAGAGGTGGACTTCTCGTAATGTTTTTGCTAGATACAAATGTGGTTTTTTCGTTAAAAGCAGATGCCGAAGGACCGTGATGGACAGATAAAGAAATAGCGACAGCCTTCATGTGCCGAACCAAAACAGTAGAAGATGTTCGCTAACGGTTTGTGAAAAAAGGTTTCAAAATAGCGCTATGTGGACAACCAAGAACCCACACGCCAAACCCGCAGAAACTAGATGGCAAGCAAGAAGCCCAAGCCATAGCACTTAGGCTAGGTGAAGCAACAGAGGGCTTCAATGGATGGTCTTTACGGTTATGGGCAAATAATACTAAGTCCTGTCTACATACCCCCTAAATATGACAATCTAAGGTATGGGTAGAAAACTTCAGATTAAATCTCACTATTCAGTTGAAGAACTGAAAGCTCGCTATCGCGCCTGCCACGACCCAGTTGAGGCAAGGCGCTGGCAGCTCATCTGGTTAGTGACAGCAGGCAAAACGCTCACAGCTGCTGCTGAAGCGATTCTCTAAAAGAGAGGCTTCGCCAACGCCTTCAACTATGACTATGCTCGCGAGATTGTAAGCAACTACAACGCAGAAGGTGCCGAGGGTTTGAGAAATCGGCGGAAAGCTAGTCGTCCCAATAGGACGCCAGGACTGCTGACGATTGAGCAGTACGAAGAGCTAGACGAACGACTCCAAGAGCCACCGTCCGATGGTGGGGTTTGGAACGGTCCTAAAGTCGCCAAAGCGATAGCGGAGATGACGGGTCGTGAGCATGTATGGCCGCAGCGAGGCTGGGACTATCTGAAGCGGTTGGGCTACTCGTCTCAGTCGCCACGTCCGCGTCATGACAAAGCAGACAAAGCGGCGCAATCGGCATTCAAAAAACTTACCAGAGCGGAAAATTGAGCTAGCGCAACAGTTTCCAGATGCAACCATTGAGGTATGGTCGTTTGACGAGCATCGCTTAGGGCTCAAACCTATCCTCAGAAAGGTTTGGGCGCGTATCGGTGAGCGGCCTGTCGCTGCGGTCAACTATCGCTATGAGTGGACCTATCTGTATGGCTTTGTTGAGCCATCAACGGGCAAAACAGAATGGCTGGTTTTGCCTAGAGTCAACGTTGAATGGTTCAATCAAGCACTTGAGGTGTTTGCACAACAGGCAGGGGCTGGTGCAGACAAACAAATTCTGTTGGTAATGGATGGTGCAGGTTGGCACCGTAGCAATAAAGTTGTTGTACCAGAAGGCATTCATCTAGAATTATTGCCTCCCTACTCGCCTGAGTTACAACCTGCTGAACGGCTATGGCGAATCGCAGATGAACCGCTAGTTAACAGAAGTTTTAACACGATTGATGAACTTGAAGATATCCTCTGCCAACGCTGCGCCACGCTACTATCAATGACCGATGAGATACGAGCCCTGACCAACTATTACTGGTGGCCATGATGGTGCTGCTTAGTATTTCGGGGGGCTGCTGCGCGGATTTGGTATGAGACGTTAGAAAAAAATAGTTTTTGCGTTGTGACACGGCATAGTCTGAAGACCTGAGGGTGACAGCCCCATATTCCGCCAAAAAGTCAATTGCTGTTGGGGCAAAGGGGAGGCTGCCACAACTATTTGATAATGCCATCACAAACCTTCCGATCGCTTTCGTCAACATTGACGTTATTGGTCAGGTACTCTCTTGCCCAGTCACATTGTATTGAGAGCAGTTCATCTATATTACCAATCGGCCATAGGCGAGCGATCCCATCACTGCTATTGGTTGCCAGCTGAGTGCCATCGGGGTTGTACGTGACGCTATAAATCGAGCCTTCATGGCCTTCTAAGGTAGCCAGCTGAGTACCGTCTGTGGCCCATAGGTGAACGGTGCCGTCTCTGGCATGGGTTGCCAGCTGAGTGCCATCGGGGTTGTACGTGACACTATCAATCGAGCTTTCATGGCCTTCAAGGCGATTTCGTTCTCTGCCGGTAATGGTTGTCTGTTGCAGTTGAGCTAATACAGAAGTTCTTAATTTGTCATCAGGCATTAGAGTTTGCCAAAAAGATCTTTTTAGTATGCTGGCTGCACGGATACTAGCAACATCGGCATCCAATGTATGATTACTGGCAAGTGCGGTTTTGGATACAGCCACAGAAGTCCGAATCTGTTGAATTTCGGCCTGCCGCATCTGCAAGCCCGAAAACGCAGCTAACCCCATCATCGCCACACCGCCTATTAATGCACTCAGGGTCACTCTCTGCGCTGTTTTACGTGCTTTTCGCTCTTGTGCTAGCTCCCGCTGACGTTGGGCTTCCTTCTCTTTCTCTAACCGATCGCGCCTTTCTACACTCGCTGTAATAAAGGCGCTCACATCTGGAGCAAACCCACCTAAGACCTGATTAAAAGTGTCCTCATCTTTCAGGGCCACGGCTTTGGCTAGCTTTACGCCACTCCACAGTTCATCCTCAGGTTTCTCTTGTTTCCACTGAGCCACATCGTCATTCAGGCGGTTTCGTAGCGCGATCGCCTCACGATTCTCTCGAATCCAGTCTTGCAATTGAGGCCAAGAAGTTAGCAACACCTCATGGGCAATTTCCACCGTGGCACCGGTTGACTCATCGGCAACACCCCCATCACTCACCAACAAATTGGCATCAATTAATTCGGTGAGTACAGTTTGTTCTAACGGGTCGCTAAATCGCGATCGCACTTCCCTTTTCCGCACCGGCTTCCAATCTGTTTCCGAAGCGGTATCACCCCCAATACCCACCAATTTCAAAAATATTCGCTGAGCCGCCAACTGCCCAGATGAAGATAATCCCTGATAAATCTCATAAACCCGCTGCTGAAGTGCCCCGCGTACCCCGCCAATATTCCGATAGGACCCAATATTCAACGTTCGGTCATGAATTCCTCCATCACCGACCTCCGTTTCCCACAGCATATTCAACGTATATTGCAACAATGGCAAATAGCCTGCCTGCCCTTGCACATCCTTAATAATTTCCTCCACTAACCCCGTTTCAAACACCACACCGTGGTGAGCCGCAGGTTGTTCTATTGCCAGGCGCAGCTCATCAGGATGCAGCTGAGTAATCAAAGGCCGGTGACCTTTGGTTGCCTGCACCAGCAAATTAGCGGGGTTAGCATCTAACCGATCCAGGAAGTCTGCTCGCATGGTCACAACAATCTTGAGCGTGCGGCTCCCCTCATGTTCTTGGCATAGCTGTGCCAAACTGCGAATAAAGCGATCGCGCTTGCCCGCGTCACTGGTTGTAAATAACTCTTCAAACTGATCAATAAAAATAAACCAGTAAGCCTCTGGAGTCTTTAAGGTTTTTACCAGTTGGCTCAAGGTATTGACCCCGCCCGCCCTCACAAGCTGCGCCTCAGACTGCTTAAAATAGCTGAGCAAGCTGCCATAGAGCGATTCAAATGGATCTTGATCTGGCGTGCAAGTCACGTTGACCCACTGAGTTCCCCATTTTTGAGAGAGCCAGGGAATCAATCCAGCCCGCACTACTGAAGATTTGCCACTTCCTGAAGCCCCTAAGAGTAAGACAAAGTTGGTATGCTCCAGCTCATTCACTAAGCCTGCAATAAATTGGTCTCTGCCAAAAAACTCATCTTTATCTTTTGGCTCAAAGCTTCTTAATCCCTTGTAGGGAGAGGTAAGAATAAATTCCCGAGTCTTGATTTCATCGGCTGAAATCTGAATGATTTTATTCTGGGTCAGGGTAACAATGTCGGCCTGCACCACATTAAAAATATTGTTGTCACCCTGCAATTGAACATCACTGACCGATTGTTGCTGCGTGGGCTTGGCAGCCTCCTTGCCACCCGCTGGCTGCTCCGAGTTTATGTGAGACCCACCGCTCATGAAATGGACACTCCGGCTTTGTTCACCAAAGTCGCAACCTTGGTGAGCGGCTCAGTCAGTGCTGTCACATCCTCTAACGTTTTTTTAAGCGTAGCGATCACCTTAGCAACCACGGCTGAATTAGGCTGAGGCTTTTGTAATTCTGTCTCTAGTTTTTGCATGGGGATAGCAACCATTGCCTTTTCAGTATCGTCTATATCAGCGTTAGCTGCGATCGCCTGTTTGAGCTGAGCTAGCGCTGTGATCGCCGCCTGTAGCTCAGCGTTCACAACCTTCGCCTGTTGCATTGGGCTTTGATTAATTGTGACACTACCGCCCGCTTGCACCGCATTAAAAGGATTGTTGCTACCGCTAATAGTGACATTGCCAATAGACTGCGACTGGCTAGGTGCAGCCGCGATTGGAACCGGTGCTGAAACACGCTCTTCAGCCTCCTTTGCATCAGCGTTCTCCGCTGAAGAAAGCCTGCCCGGTCGCTTACGATACTTGATAACAGGAATATCTGTATCTGATTTGCCGGCAAGTGCGATCGCACTGCGGCCCACCTTAAAAGCTTCGTCATAAAGACGACCCGCCCCCAGCGTATCGTAAAATCCTTCTGCAAACTGCACTGCTGCTTTATCTCCAATCGGTTGATTCATCCCAATCACGCAGTCTACAAACTGATGGATTGCGATCGCTTGCATTTCTGAGTAACAGGCATTGAGCAAAACACATTCAATCTCACCTGTTTCAAACGTGCCAAACAGGCCCGTAATGGCCTCAGTGCTGACGATGTTTTGTTTGCCAGCATCTGTCTCCAGCACTAATCCATGCTCTCCAGTACCATGCCCAGAAAAGTGAACAATTTGGGGGCGATGGTCGAGCAAGGACCGGCGTAAGTCGGTAGGACGGATGGCTAGCTTAGTGGTGACTTGAAAGCGATCGCGATACTGAGAGCGTTGGATGGCTTCTTCTATCAGCCGCACCTCAGCATCTACCCGCAAAGGAGAATGGCCCGGAATGTTTGGGTTCGCCGTCAAAATGAGAATTCTAATTGGATTCACGAGATACCTGATGGGTAGAGGATTTCTTCTTGAGAAGATTTTGATTCTTCCGGCGTAGAGGGATTTTCTCTTTCTTCTAGGGCCGAAATCCATCTTTGACGTTGGGCTTTTTCTTTCCCATAAGGGATACAGGTTTCTAGTTCCATTGAGAGTTCTGGCGACTGATGGATGAAATATGTCTTCAACCAGTCACAACCCTTCGTCATTAAAGTCTTAAAATCAAAATTCCACAGCTTCACCGTGTTGTCGCTGCTAGCAGAGGCAAGTACTTGACCATCAGGTGAATACACTACACTCGTTACCTCAGCGCTATGACCTTCTAAGGTATTGAGTTCAGTGCCATCCATACGCCATAGCTTCACCGTATTATCTCTACTA
>CALDSK010000054.1 GCA_937911865.1 uncultured Synechococcus sp. | reverse complement strand
CATAAGATAGCTTCAATCCCTTCCATCTGTAGTCGTCTGGCCTGAGCAAGCCGCGCAATATAGCCACCCTTATCGAGTGCGGCAAGAGGGGCTTGGTTAGCGAGAGCTAGGCCGTTGAGCTTTTCTTCTAGTGAGAGACTGAGGCCATGCTCATTGGCTTGGGTCATCAGCTGTAAGCCCTGTTTTTTGAGCCGCTGTAGCTGTTTGCGGTCGGCTTCTTCAGGTGAATTAGCGCCGTGCTGATAGGAGAAAGTGCCCAGGTTCCAAACGCCGTTACCCGGATCGACGTGACCATAGTAGGCCCGTGTTCGCTCTCCGTCTGAGTAGCGGGTGCCTTCTGCTGACCCGACAGTGCGGGCAACTAGCGAATTGCTGCCGTTCTCAAATATCCAATCGTCCAAGCTCCAATCGTCTAGATTCCAGTCTTCTAGGCTGTGCGAGTCGAAGCTAACGGGTTCTAGCGATTCTGTGGTGGTAGATTCTGTGGTAGGAGATTCTGTGACTGCCGCAGAAGGAGACGGCGTCTCCGCTTGAGGCGCTGGTTCAGGCCGAGCTTCTTCAGGCCGTGTTTCTTCAAGTTGTGTTTCAGCTGCTGCTTGCTCGTTGCTATCTAGTAAGGTATCCACTGAAACGGTATCGGCTGAAAATGTTAGTGCGATCGCATCCAAACCATGTTCACTCGTATTGGATACAACCACTTCTTCTGTCGGATTCGTTTCTACAGAAGGCGCCGTTTCAGGTGCAGTAATAGGGGGCAGCGGTTCTGGTTTGTAGGTAAGTGATGCGATCGCAACTTCATCTTCAGCCATCTTACTAGCAGCCTCGGTAGATACAGAGTCTGCGGGTTCTGAGGCTACTGGTAAAGAGGCGATAGGTTGCGATCGCTCTACTAATGCTGGTAATGCTGGTGTCTTTGCGGGTGGCAATTCAAAGCTAAGACCCATGTCGGCCAACTGAGCCTTTGCGGTACCTGTCCAGGCTAAGAGCGCAAGCAACACGTTAACTGCGAAGATGTAAGGCGATTTCAACATTTTAGTGAAGAAGAAAGAGAGTCAGTCAATGTTGGCGAAGTTAAAACGAACACTAAAAATAACGGGCATGAATAATAAGCAGTAATACAGAGCGGAGAGATGCTTGATTGGAAATAGAGAGAAGAGACGCTTAATTTGGAAAGTCTAGAATTAGCGTTTCAAGAATCAGCACCTAACGCCTTTTCCAAAACGTCTCTAGCGGGTTCAACAATAATCCAGGTCCCATCGGGCTGCCGTCTGAGGGTCGCAAAGCTAAGATACTCTCCTTTCCCCATCGACTTACTGGCTTTTATCTCGCCATAGTTCACTTTGCTCAGCCCACACAGGCGAAACAAATAGGCCGGAATTTCTGGCGTGGAGTAAAACGTGCAGTCACTTTGTTCGCTCATTTCCAAGGTCCCATCAAAAGGGGCGTAGAGCTTTTGTCCCCCTAGATGAAGAGAAATATCACCTAAACTGCCAGTGACTGGGTTGCCAGCAATTTCGTCGCCAGGGTTGAGCGTCCACTGCTGCTGAAGCGTAATCGCTCTCGGCTTGAGCGTAGATTTAGCTGCGCAACTGCTGAGCAATAGCATGGTGATAAACAACGTTAGATATTCTCTAGATCTACGCCTGAGCCTGTCTTTCAGTCTTTTACTGAGCGTTAAGTCATAGCTAGTGCTTGAACCGATAGCCTGCATATTCGTCATTTTCATAGAGGATAACAAGGGTGGTCGTGGGATCAAAGGCTAGCGGGTAGGCCTCGCGCTCGGCTTTAACGCCAGCGCGAATGCTAATACTTGACAGCTGACAGTATGGCTCTGTTGTAATTTGGCGAATGCGGCTTTTGCTATCTCTTTCAGGAACCGTTAGCAGCTCTAGTAGTTGTTCTCTAGAGAGTTGAGCTGTACTGACGATTTCGCTAGTACAGGCATCAGAAAGCTGTTCTATTGCCTGGCTGTTGTTTGGCATGCGGGCAAATGCAACTGGGTCGCTTAGCAAGGTTTTAACCCCTTTAATATCGAGTGCAAGCCCGATTAAAAAGAAGATAAGTCCGCCTGCGAGCAAGGGTTTGATAGAACTAGCTGAGAGCATAGGCATAGAACGGGTCTGAGACATAAAGATAACCTCTAGGCGAAGCGGCTGGTGCTGGATAACTGGTGCTGGATAAACAGAGAAGTAAAAGAGAATGTGAATTCTTTGGAACAGACTACTCACACAGAGAGAGATCCAGAAGAGTGCAAAGGCGAAAGTCTTTTTAGAAAGCGCTACCTAAGAACAGACCCAGAAGAACCACGCCTAGTCGATAGGCGGGTGTAGGGTCGCTCGACTTAGAGACAAACACGCGGTAGATAGAAAGAGAAATCACACTAAAAAGCACAACCATCAGCGGCATTCTGACGATGGGATAGCTCAGAACAATTGCTTCTAAAACAATGCGAGTAATCGCTGCTGTACTCAACCAAATCGCGCCATCCATCCAGGAGAACCCTTTAGAAGCCTTATTCTGATGAGCTGTTGTTAGGTTCTGGCCTATTCTGTTCTGGTTTGTTTTGTTCTGGCTTACGCTCTTTTGGGCGATTCCGTTTTCAGAAACGCCAAACTGGTCGGGTGTACTAGCTGTAAAAGAGCCTGCTAGTACAGGTTGCTTGAGCAGAGACTGATGACTTTTTTTGATCTGAAGCATCAGGTTGAGTAGCGCGCTCATTGGCTGCTTTTTGGGGCGAGGGCGGCGGCCTTGGGCTGCTGCTGATACAGACTCATCAAAGTACTGGTCAAGACTGGGACCCGGTGTAACCGGTTGGGAAAAGGGGACTGGCGCAGAGGACCAAGATTGATCGGACTGAGCGCGGCTACCACCCGTGCTGCGTCGGTGGTTATTGCGCAGGGCGTTGGCGGTTTCAACGGCCTCTTGTTCAGCATGGTGAAGGTTGATTGTATTGTGGCTGAGCGTGAAGTGCCCTTGGCTGTCTCTATCTAAGTAAGGGACGCTAGCCGAGGGGTTTTGCTCTAAAAACTGAGCAATGGTCTTCTGCTGAGGATCGTCTATACCCTGACGACGCAGCGCAACAACAGCCTGTTGAGCCGAGCTCTTCATAGCCAAAATTTCAGCGGTTTGCTCCTGCGATCGCTGGTTAATATTGCGCGCGTGAATCTCTAACCTTTCTATTTCCTGAGCGACCAGCGCCTGTGCCCGGCGGTTCGCCTCACCTGTTGGCTGGCGACTGCTAGGTTGATTACCAGTGTGGCCAGCAGGCAGGCTGCCCCCTTGACTAATAGAGCGCTGTCGTAGTGTGGCCATCGCTGCCGCCTGCGGGCTTTTGACCTGTGATGCTTGGGAGGATGTCGCAGGCTTTGCTGAGGTTTGAGCTGTGTGCACAGCGCTAGAAAAAGGTGTCTGAGGAGCAGACCAAGGCATGGAAAGCACGTCGCCCGCAGGCGGCTCAGATTCAAGCTGCTTAAGTTTGTCGCGAATCGCTTGTAGTTCCATGTCAGTTTTTTTCATAGCACTTAAGACACTCAGCGGCGCGGATAAAGGGATGAGAGCGCTCTTACTGGTTGTGGTACAAGTGTACTATAAAAATGGCCAAAAAGTAAATACCAATATCTGAGAAAGTGGGGCAAAAGTGAGTTTTGCTTCTCGTGTGGCCGTGGCGTGAGCTATAAAATAGCTCAGCTAAAAGCCCTGAAAATACTGCTCTATAGCCTTTCTGCGTGGGTTAAAAGGCTAAGACTCTGAGCTTGTCGCTATGTAGTTGTTAGATAGTTCTTTTGTA
This sequence comes from uncultured Synechococcus sp., assembly GCA_937911865.1. Classification (GTDB taxonomy): domain Bacteria; phylum Cyanobacteriota; class Cyanobacteriia; order Phormidesmidales; family Phormidesmidaceae; genus Phormidesmis. Next base: position 892 of record CALDSK010000054.1, on the reverse strand, counting down.
CTATATCTCTTGCTGGTTAATAGTACATCTATTCTTCCTGCATTCAATAAAGAATTTTTGATTAGCTACAGGTGGTGGCTTCTAGATGTGTCCTTGAGCAACTCGATAGCCGCTGTAGGTGTGAAATCAATTGTGTGATCGCGCCACTATTGGCCAATTAAGGTGTATTAAAGATCAAGTATCTTAAGACAGAAGAACTCTGTAAAAGCTGATCTATTTCTCCGGGCATCTTGAGTATGCTCATGCAAATCTGAATACAGGTCAGTAGTAGGACCGGTGAACAAAGAGGATTATCGAAATTAATGGTCAAGGCTGACTGGCAATTTTCTCAGCGCATCTCTAAATTCATCTCGTCTCCTTCATCTTCTGCGCCTTCTGCACGGCGATCGCGCCGACACCGCGGTGACCGCGAAGCTGACAATCCTGTCTATCACTCCACTATGGCCGTTTTGCTAGCCGGACAGGTCATGCATCGGCTCTTGCGCGGTCGTTGGGGACAGCGCCAAATAATGGATCACCTGATGTGCGCTGGGCCGCGCTGCTTAGCACCTGTGGTTGTAACCAACATCTGTGCAGGCGTCATTTTTGCGATTCAAACCGCTAGAGAAATGGCACGTTTTGGCGCTGTAAGTTCTTTGGGCAGCGCGTTTGCTGCCGCCTACTGTCGTGAGCTGGCACCACTGCTTACTGCGGGCGTACTGTCTTGTCAGGTGGGCAGTGCATTTGCCGCAGAAATTGCCACGATGAAGCTGACGCAGCAGATAGATGCACTCAAAATGCTGCGTACCGACCCCATTGACTACCTGGTGATGCCTCGCGTACTGGCCTGTGCCATTATGCTGCCGGTGCTAACCATTCTGGCGCTGTTTTGCGGCGTTGTGAGCGGTGGGCT
>CALDSK010000053.1 GCA_937911865.1 uncultured Synechococcus sp. | reverse complement strand
AAGGTCCCGCTAAAGCACACAATGGTCCCGCTAGGGAACAGATCTCCTGAAAAGCGCCCCCCAGGAACCTCTATTATCGATAATAATTCTTAATTGAAGTGGAAACGGGTTGTATATCCGGCGGATTGTCTTAGACGGCAGTTCGAACAAAATATAGATGTGGGGCGGTATGAATATCAAGATCCTGAGGTGGCGTAGCGGAACATTAGCTAAAATTGTTGCGGCGATCGCTAGCATTTTAACCGCAGCAACTGCTCGGCCCGTTTTTGCTCAGACAGCTTTCAACACAAAAGCGCTGCTAGAATCACCTGAAAAAGCACCGAGTAAAACAACAGGCGTAATTAATACCGCTCTTGCGGCCGATAGAATTGCGCAAAGCGAAGAATCAACGGCTGAATCCACAACAGAATCAGCGGCAGACTTAACGGCTGTTACCGACGTGCAGCTTACCCCAACCCCGGAAGGACTAGAGATTGTTCTTATCTCTGATGGGCCACTGTTAGAGAGTACTTCTCGAACGTCCGGCAATGCTTTAATCATTGACGTTCCAAACGCAACGCTCGATCTAACCGTCCCCGGCAGCGCGCAGCAGTTTGCACCCACAGACGGCATCGCAGTTGTACAGCTTTCAAATACACCGCAGCGTGGCGTAGAAATTGCCATCACAGGCGCTGATGCGCCACCTGTAGGCCAAGTCAATGCCGCGGCAAACGGCCTAAACATTAGCATTGCTGTAGGTGATGCGATCGCAACAACCGATGACTCAGATGCAATTCAGCTAGTCGTCACAGCAACTAGAACAGAAGAAGAACTCTCAGATGTCTCTCGTTCAGTCACCGTGATAGATAGCGAAGCCCTAGAACAACAGCTATTATTTACCAACAATTTACCGGACATACTAGGCCGGCTAGTCCCTGGCTATGCTGCCCCTTCTCAAGAAGATCGAACTCAAGATGGTGGACTAAGAGGTCGTCCGATTGTTGTCTTAATTGATGGCGTACCCCAAACCCCAAACAACGACGGATTTGCAACAAGTTTGAGCACAATCGATCCAGCCCTGATTGAACAAATTGAAGTCCTGCGCGGTCCCAGTGCCATTTACGGTGACGGTGGAACCGGCGGTGTAGTCAACATCATCACTCGCTCACCCGCAGAAGACTCAGTCGCTTACAACGCTAGCGTTGGTACAGACATCGGCCTAACATCCAGTGCGGCAGATCGATTTGGCTACAGCACTCAGTTTGGCGCATCGGTTGGCAATGAAGATGGAAACGCATTAATCTCACTCTCTTACGACACAGCAGGTGCTCAGTTCGATGCCAACGGCAATCGGATTTTGCCCAATGGCATCGCCAACAACGACAAGTTAGGACTACTCGCCAAAGTCGGCATTAACATAACCGAACAGCAGCGATTGGGGTTGACCTACAGCATTTTTCGTCAGAGTAGAGATACCCGCTACACCTTCGACAACGCAGTAGCTGCTGATCCTGACGCAGAAATAGGTAGAGCCTTATTCATCGGCGCTGACTATGAGGCAGAACCCGAGCAAACCAACCAGGTGCTAAATCTCACCTATCGTAATGACGACCTGTTCGGCTCTCAGCTCGACGCTCAGCTTTACTATCGAGATACTCAAGAAGTAGGCATCTTCACAGACCTAAGAGGACTTGGCTTACCTGAGTTTTTCCCGACCTTATGGCAAACCACGCTAGATGATACGGAGTTGGGCGGACGCTTTCAGGTTGACTCACCCATCGGCGAGTCCGCGAGCATACTGTGGGGCGCTGACTATTCGCAAAACGATACTGACTCTCCCTTGTTCGTTGGTGATACTGACATTTTGGATGCGACTGGGCGTGTAACTGTGAGCGATCGCAGCCTAGACCGTTTTCCAGCCTATCAAATAAACAGCCTAGGGCTCTTCACGCAGGGCACTTGGGACATCAGTGAGCAGTTTCAAATCAACGGTGGCCTCCGCTACGAGAATGTAGATCTATCGGTAGAAGACTATCAGCTCGCCTTTGATTTTCCACGTGAAAGAGAAGGCGGCAGCAATAGCTTTGACGATGTGCTATTCAACGTCGGTATGCTCTACCGCCCAGTTCCAGAAGTAGGGTTATTTGGCAGCTTTTCCCAAGGCTTTTCGATTCCCAATGTCGGCTCAGCGCTAGCCTTAGTCGGTCCAGGGTTTGACGTCACTGGCGACCGACTACTGCTGCCGCAGAAAGTCGATAACTACGAAATCGGGGTAAGGCTCGACTTTGACAGGGTGCAAGCAACACTGGCAGGCTTCTACAATCAGTCAGACTTAGGCAGCAGCATATCTGTTGACTTCGAAACAGGCACTGCGCAGGTAAACCGAGCACCCCAGCGTAACTACGGCATAGAGGCCACGCTCGACTGGCAGCCGACTGATAGCTGGCGACTAGGTAGCTTGCTAAGCTGGAACGAAGGCGAAGACGATATTGATAATGACGGTGATTTCTCAGCACTCAGCGCGTTGGAAATCGACCCTATCAAGCTAGGGATGTATGTCGAGAACGAGACAACGCCAGGCTGGACCAATCGCTTCGATCTATTGTTGATTGGAACGCGCGATCGCAGCGTAGATGCAGGTGTCGATCAGCGCGCCGCCGAAGGGTACACCGTCGTAGACTTCAGCAGTCAGATCCAGCTCGGCGACGGCACGCTCAGCCTGGGCATTGGCAACTTGTTTAACAACCAGTACGCCACCGTCAGACAGCAAAACAAATTCAACGTTACTCAGCGATCGCCAGCGCTAGGCCGTACATTACAGGTGCGCTACTCGGTTAACTTTTAAAGGTTCTATTTTAGACCTGCCGTTTCCAAGAGACTACCCCTAAATAGACCGCCCTAAAAACACTCACAGAATCATGGTTTACCCGACACGCATCGCGTCTATTCGTGCTAGCTTACTGATTCTAACGATAGGGGTTCTGCTAGCGGCCTGTCAACAGAACTCAACGCCCACCCCTCCGCTCGACTCAGGCATTCCCACTAAAAGCGTAGACCATGCGATGGGAACAACTGAAGTCCCCGTATCGCCCCAGCGCGTCATAGTCCTTGACACAACGCCGCTAGACGCAGCGATCGCATTGGGAATCGAGCCCGTAGGCACCATTCAATACGGCGCACCGCCTGGATACTTAAAAGAGACCGTCGAGAATATTGAAGTCATCGGCCAGTACAACCAGCCCAATTTAGAGACCATTCTACGGCTTGAACCAGACCTGATCTTAGGGGCTAAAAGTATCTCTGCTCAGCTGTATCCTCAGCTTTCGCAAATCGCTCCAACAGTATTCATAGAGGGGGCAGGCCAAAGCTGGGATTGGCAGAATAACTTTCGACTATTTGCCGAAGCCTTAGGAGAGTCTCAACAGGCTGAACAGCTACTGGCCGAATACCAACAGCAGCTCGAAGCGCTTACAGAGGCTATCGACCAGCCACCTGAAACAATTAGCGTATCAGTAGTCAGCTCCACCCAGCAGGGACTAGTAGCCCCTACACTGTCAAGCTTTGCAGGCTCTATCCTAAAAGACGTTGGATTCAAGCGCAATTCAGCGCAGGCCATAGACGATCAGTTCTTTGTCATACTCTCTGATGAAAACCTAGCAGGGATAGAGGGTGATATGTTGTTTTTAATTCATAACCCTGAATGGGAAAATACGCCAAAAGATGAGTTTATTAGCGACCCGCTATGGTCACAGCTGGACGTTGTTAAAGCTGGCGCGGTATGCGAAGTCGCTGGCGATGTTTGGAATTCAGGCCGTAGCCTCTTATCAGCCCAGCAAATTTTACAAGATATAGAAACCTGCCTAGACGCCACGTCACCCGAGGCCTAGCCGTGTGAGGATAAAGCAACAAAAGCGAACAGAAGAAACAGTCCACCGCCCAAGGCTGTAAGCGTACGCTCAGACAGTCGGCCGCACAGCCAGCGGCCACACAGAACTGCGATCGCAGCGCAAATAGCATGGCCTAACACCGCGCCCAAAACAACACCCACAGGTGGATTAGCTGCTGCCAGGGCAATAGTTGCAATTTGAGTGCGATCGCCCCACTCCGCAACAAACGTCAACCCAAACGCTTCACTCACAATAGCGAAAGGATTAGCTTCTTGATGCTTTTCAGCTAGCACTTTTTCAGCCTTCTTCACCGTTTCAGCCGCCGCTTTCTCTTCCTCACAGCCGCTAACTGCGGGCATTTGGCTAGCTTCATACAGCAGCTTTAGCCCAAAAACAAAAAACAATCCTACTTCAGCCCACTTTAAAACCGACTCAGGTAAAACTGTTGCAGCTTGCCCAACCAGCACAGATAAAATCGTCATCAGCGCCAGCGCCGCCACGGCCCCAACAAACACCCACCGTCGGGGATGGCGCATCGCCAGAATAGCCGAGATAAAAAAGGTCTTATCACCCAGCTCTGAAACGGTGATTAACAACAGACTCGCGGTAAAAGCAGTCAACATCTCAATACATCCTTTTAAGATACATACGTGCTACGCATCTAATAAGGACCTGATGAGGCGCAAGACTCCACCAAGTCCACATCAGATGTGAACTTAGTGAAGGTCTCGCTAATAAATAAATGGGCTGTTAACCCAAGCAATCATTTATCCCACGAACCAGGCTCATCACCAGTATGTTGATTCAGTGGGGCCAACCATGTGGCAGCTACTCCCCTTCGCTTCAGTATTATAAAGCGCGATGGCCATTTATTGAGTCAGACACAACCACGCTTCAATTTTCTAGTAGCTATTACTCTATCCTATCATCTGTCTTCTCAACTACATCTACCCGATGCATCTGGTCAAGCATATCAGCATCTACCGGTTGCCCGTCTAGCGTCATTTCTTCGACCCGCAAGTTCGCAGAGGTAAAGCACCACCGATCGTTCTCTTTCACAAGTTGAGCAGTTTCTGATAGCTGGCCCTCATACAAAAGGCGCTTGCCTTCAGCGCTGATGTGCGTCGTAAAGCTACCTTCGACCTGCACGGTCGCAATACCATTCTCTAGCTGAATATCTTTTATCTCCCACTGCATCTCTGAATCTGGCTGACCTTTCGAGGCTTGCTGCTCGCGAGCAACTAGCTGTTCGAGTGTAAAGGTTTCACCGTTTTCGGTGTAGGCAAAATCGGCAGAAACTAGCGAACGAAAAGCGTCGAAGTCTCGCGCCTCAAGGATAGACTGAAATTGCTGAAAGGTTTCGGTGATTTCTTGACGAACTATTGGTTGAGTCATGGTAGCTTCTAGTTGAGTTTGTTCTGTTGCTGAGGTGAGTTAGACAGCTGAATTGTTCTAGGAAAAAGCTGTTCTAGGAAAAAGTTGAATGATGGTGAAGACTGTCAATAGCGCAAATCCGAAAGCGACTAAAAATACGCCGCTATAGCCAACCGACTGAGCAATGATCCCGCTAAAGACTGCGCCTACGATGCCGCTGATATAGACAACAGAAGATTGCACCGTGTAGTCTGTACCCGCAGTTTTAACATCGCTTTTGTCCATCATGACGGTGAAAAGTGCGGTGATAGCCATACTGTTAATGAACTGGGCAAGCATAGCGATGAAATATAGAAGCGGGACTGCTGCGAAGCCGATAGTGGGTAGAGCGTAGGCTGCGATCGCCACCCCTTGCAACCCGCTAAACCAAACCAGCGATCGCTTCCGCCCTAGCTGCGCAATTGTCAGCCCAGCTACCAGCGAACCAACGGCCCCTGCCCCATAGCTCGCAACTCCCAGCAACAGTCCAATTTCACCTAGCGACAGACCCAAATCTACCAGCAGCGGCCGAAACATCGTCAGCGCCATATATGGCCCAATGCCATAGAGCACCAGGATAATAAACCACCGCCCCATCCCCGGACGCCGAAAGACGGTAATGAGTCGCCTATAGCTGCCTCTGTCGGCCGATTGACTCGCTACGGTAGAAATCTGCTCACGATGGCGAGCCACCGGAATTAACGCCAGGGCTAAAACAATAGCCATGGCCAAAAGCGCCGTGCCCCATCCGGCGACGCCTAGCAAAATCAGCATTCCACCGCCACCAATAACCGCACCGAGAGAATTACCGCCCTTTTGAATGCCGTTACCGAAACCTCGTTCTGCTGGTAAGAGCAGTCCTATCGCCAGCGCGTCAGTCGCAATATCTTGACTAGCGCTAAACACACTAATGCATAACAGACCGATAAGTAGGGGAATAAATTGTTCTGTGGTGTTGAGAAAAGACAGCAGTGCAATCGCAACGATCAACAGCCCCTGAAAGCACAAAATCCAAAACCGGTAATGCCCCCAACGCGTAAACCCAAACCGATCGATCAGCGGTGACCACAGACACTTAAACACCAGCGGCAGTGCCATCAGCGACAGCAGCCCCAGCAGGCTCAAAGGAACATTCTGCTCTCGTAAAAACACCGGCAGCGCGTCATTCGCAAACGTCAGTGGAATATGTTGTGAAACATATAAACTGCCCAATAACCCAAACTTACGCCATTTCGAACCTTGAACATTTCGACTCTGTTGTGAGGTCTCCATATTAATCTCCATATTAAAAAGTAGACCTCACCTGAACGCCAAATGTACGCGGCTCTCCAAAAGCGCCAAAGTCTTGTCCAACCGCACTAAATGCAGTGGTCAGATATTGTGTATCGAACAGATTGTTGGCAAAAACATAAACGCCTGTCTCATCCCACTCGTACCCTAGCCGTCCGTTCACCAGCACGTAAGCATCTTGTTCAAACTGATTAGCATCATCAAAGAAAGAAGCGCCAGACCCCTGCAATTCTAACCGGCTAAAAATCCCGCCCACACTGCGATACTGCGCGGCCAAACTATAGTTGTAATTGGGTGCATAGGGTAAGCGATTACCGTCTAAGTCATCGCCTGTAAAAGGGTTGATGTAGTTGTTGAACCGCGCATCGGTATAGCCAAATCCCGCTGTTAGCTCTAAACCTTCTACCGGAATTGCCCGTAGCTCTAGCTCAATGCCATTGATCTGCGCATCAGCATTCGTAATATCGGCAGAAACCCCGTCAAAGCTGCGCTGCAATACCTGGTAATCGTTTATTTGATTAGTAAACAAGGCCAGGTTTGCCGATAGACGATCATCTAACCAGGTACTTTTTAGTCCGATCTCATAGTTCCAAGCGGTTTCTTCTTCATATTCCAAGACAGAATCTTGCTCAGCAGTCGGATTCAATCCCCCAGGCCGGTATCCTCTCGCAGCACTGGCATAGACAAACACATTATCGCTGAGCTCATAGTCTACCGCCAGCCGAGGCAACAGCTCTCCGTCGCTGCGTTTAGCGCCTTCAACAGAGCTTCCGCTGGGCACCAAAACAGAACTGCCCTCAACCTCAAAATTCCGCTGTCGATCTAACCGATTTGTTGAAGATTCGTAGCGTAAACCTGCAGTTATTGTGAGCGGATCGACCGGTCGGTAGTTCAGCTGGCCAAAAATGGCATAAGTTTCGCGATCGCTCTCATAGTCACTCCGATCAATCCCACCCGACGGCAGCCCAAACAGCGCCGCTGCCTGCTGGCTGAACTGAAGCCCCACCCGCTCAGCATCAAACTGACTAGACTCGTAATATGTACCGAATAGCCACCCAAAACGATCGGCAGCATCAGATGACTGTAGCCGCAGCTCCTGACTCCAAACGGTTGAGTCAAACGTCGCTAACCGGCGAAACAAATCTGCCGCACTTGCATCAGCATCTAGTTGAGAATTCTGATAAGAATAGCGCCTGGCCGTAATCGAGGTTGCGGAGATCTGCTCATTCTCGTACCCTACCCGCAGCGCCTGCGTATTGCTGCTAGCGTCATAAAACCCATCAAAATCTTGTTCAATGGTAAATGGCGTATCTGTGTCAAAAGGAACCAGCACTGGCGCACCGTCATTGTCTCCGCTAGCGCTAGCTGTAAATGAAACATCCCATTCCTCAGAGGGCGTCCATACCAGCCGCGAACGCCCGTTGTAAGCAGCGGTTTCTCCAACGGAGCGATCTAGAAAAGTATTATCAAAAAATCCATCGCGCGCAGTATAGGAGCCAGATAGCCGAAACGCCAGTTCGTCTGGAATAATGGCACCACTTGCAGAAAGCTGAAGGTCAGTGCTGTTCTCATTGCCATAGCTCGCCGCACCGCGAATCTCCAGCTCATCAGTTGGCCTGCGGCTAACGATATTCACCGCACCCGCTGCGCTGCTACGCCCATAGAGCGTATTCTGGGGCCCGCGCAATATCTCTACCTGCTCCAAATCAATTAGATCAAAATCAAGAAAGCCGCCATAGTCGTAGGGCACATCGTCAACATAAAAGCCCACCGCATCGCGGTTGAGAAAGTTAGCATTGCCCAAGCCTCGAATGCTGTAGTAGCTAAAATAGTTGCCGCCCGAGGTCACAGGGTTGAAATAAAAGTTAGGCGTGTAGCGAGCAATGTCTTGAAGCGAATCAATTTGTCCATCTTCTAAGTTCTCCACTGTCAGCGCTGTCAGACTAATGGGAACTTCCTGTGCATCTTCTTCTACCTTTTCAGCCGTCACAATCAACCGTATGGTGTTGTCCTCATTCGGCGGCAGGTCTGATGACGTCTCAGAAGATGACTCTGTCTCAGGGCGATCTGTCTCAGTATGATCTGTCTCAGGTAACTGCGCTGATGAATCAGAAGAAGCTGACGGGTGAGAAGCAGTTGTTGAATCACTTTCTTCTATCGAAGCACGAGCAATACCCGACGCAACAAAGTTGAAAGATAGCGGCTCGTCAGCGCTAGCAACAACCTCTTCTATCATCACATCCGGTTGCACGCTCACCATCACGCGAATGCTGTTGCTATCTAATGAGCTAATATCAACAAACTCAAGCCCCGCTATCGGATTTTCAATCCGTATGCGATCGCCCAATAGCTGCGCCTGCGTTACATCAGCAGTCCACAGGCTGCCACTAACACGTGTAAACGCCTGAGATTGGCTACCGTCTGCCGTCTCCAAAATCAGGTTAAATCCCTCCGGCGTACGGGTAATCGTGACATCTGTTACCTGCGTTATCGACGCTCGCGCCGCCTGCGCCATCACAACTATCGGAACGCTCACACCCCAGCCACAAATCGTACTTATCCGCACTAGCAAATTCCTCGCCATGTAACGATCTAACTAACTTCATAGTTAGGAACGATACTCAACAAGCAGTCTGCGATTCTACTCCCAGACGGATTTTTTCTGTAGGCAGCCGGATTTTATCGCCAGGAACGCCGATAGAAATTTCAGAGGCTAACTCAGTTGAAATGCCTTTGGTGTCACACCAAACTTCTTTTTAAAGGCTGCCGAAAATTGGCTGGGGTTTGCGTAGCCGACAACCTGCGATATTTCAGCAATGTTCAAGTCTCTTTCTCTTAGCAGTAGCTGCGCTTGCTCCATTCTGTGCTGGTGTAAATAGCCAAAAGCAGTCGTACCAAATACCTGACGAAAACCCTGCTTTAGTTTGAAGTCATTGAGGTTGACTTGCCTCGCCAAATTCGATAACGAAGGCGGATTAGCAAGATTATTAACTAAAATGTGTTTAGCGTGGTGAATGCGCTCAATATCGCCTGGCTTCAGGTGGGGCGATCGCCCCACGGGCTGCGTCTCTTCTGTAAACTGATTCGTCTGAATAGCAATTATCTCTAGCACTTTCCCTTCCAGATAAAGCCGCCGAATTGTGTCCCGATAAGGACATTCCAGCAGCTGATAGAGAATCACTTTAGCCACGGGTACAATAGGGCGATTCTGCCAACAGCAGCCGGATTGAAGCCCCATAGAAATTGCCTGAACCCTAGATGAAATCGCTGTAAACCGCGAACCTACTAGCGATTGAAACAGCAACGGGTCAATATCTATCCGAATCAGTAATAAGTTTTGCTGCGCGGCAAAATCGGAAGTGAGCTGAATCTGGCCACCTATCGCACTTAGATAGCTTTGGCTTGCGGTGATGTTTAGCGCCGCTGCCGATGAGCGATAGTTCACGCGAATGCTACCCGATAGGCAAAAAGTGAACCTCAGCACAGAGCAGTCTTGCGCCTCTGCAACCAGATGAAAGCGCTTGTGTAAGTCAGCCTTGAGCACTGAAAGGCTCAGCCCTGGCCGAAGGAGATCGCTTTGGCTATACCAGCTGCTGCTATTTAGCTGTAGACGAAAGCTGCCTGGGTCGCATTCACGTTGACACTCAATACCTGCTTGCGCCTGAATCGTCTCAGGCAGATCTAGAACGCTGCTATAAGTTGGCAGGGAAAGCGTCATCATCATTCAGCATCTCTGATAGGAACTCAAACTGTAATTGCCCCTACCATCATAAATGAAAAGTATTATCAATTAATTCATGGCGACAGTACTATCATCAGCTGCCCATCGTATAAACTTTTATACCTACTAGTTTCTCCACGGTACGTAGCTATCCGTAGCTTACTGTATTAGGCTATCTGTATGAGTAGAGCCACCCTACTGCTCCTAAAAGCTACTGTGATTTAATGGCTAGTCTTGCGATCGCATTTTCCACTGCCAATTTCCACGAAATGCTAGCAGAAGCCCAGCAGCAAACAGGCGCTAGCTATCTTCGTCAGTCAGCAGATACGCTCTGTAGCCTTGAAAGAGACTTTGGCTCACTTAGCATCCGGCACACGCATTTGCGAGCCGGGCTTTCGCTGCGTATTCAAAAGTGGACCCTCAAAGAACCGCTGAGTGTCATCACCAGTACACAAAATTACGCAGCGTACGAATTTAACTTTTGCCTGTCTGGCGAGTTTCGCTCCCTATTTCAGTCTGCCACTCGTGAGATAGTCGCTCGCCCCGCAAACAGCTTCACCAGTTCGCTGAAAGGCAATATTGATGTGGTCAACGAATACGGGACAAAATCGCCAGTTTTAGTGCTGACCATTAGCCTATCGCCCGCTCTTTTTGAAGAGATCGTGCCAGAAGCGCTGCAAGACATTCAGCTAAACAACATTTTCATTCAAACAGATCACTCTGAAATATCTGGAACGCTAGGGGCTACAACGCCAGCAATGCTAACAGCACTTCAGCAAATTTTGCACTGCCCGCACCAGGGGGCTATCAAGCGACTATATCTAGAGAGTAAGGCGCTAGAGCTGATTGCACTCAAGCTTTCGCAAATTAAGCAGGCCCACAGCCAGAAGCCACTGGACACTCGGCTAAAAGCCGACGATATCCAGCGCATTTATATGGCAAAAGAGATTTTGCTAAGAGAGATAGAACAGCCGCCGTCAATTGTTGATTTGGCTAAGCGAGTGAAGATCAATGACTGTAAGCTCAAGCAGGGGTTCCGACAGGTGTTTGGTACAACAGTATTCGGCTGCTTATCTCAGCATCGAATGGAACGGGCAAAGCAGCTGTTAGAAACTCAAGATTTTAGAGTCGCACAGGTAGCGCAAGCGGTTGGCTATGCCAATCCGAGTAAGTTTTCTGCGGCTTTTAAGCGACAGTTTGGATTTACGCCAAAAGCCTACAAAAGCCTGCAATAGGCGCAGTTTGAGCACTCTACCTTTGTAAGGCTCCAGATTGGAGCTAAAACGCTCCGCTTTGGAGTTGAAGACGATCATCGTTATTGACTATGGTTTTCAACTATAGCTGCTGTCAAGGCAAAGCTTAGACATTTCTGGGCTCTGTCAAAAGACGTCAGAAAATAACGGAGTTCAAACATCTCACTATGATTAAGCGACTCAGTGGTCTAAGCGTAGCGGGCGCTGTTTTAGTCATGGCTCAATCTGTTGCCTACGCACAAACACAGATCACACAAACGCAGGTCAACAGGGTTCGTATAGAACAAACGTCAAACGGGCTTCAAGTTGTACTAGAAACGCTGACAGGCACCGATAATAGCGATGCGCCCAGTGTGTTTACCACCCGTACGGGCAATACCTGGACAGCAAATATTATCAACGTTCAGCTGGCACCTGAGGCCGCTCTAGAGCAACAAAACGCTGGCCCAGGCATTCAATCTGTTTCTGTTACAGCAGCTGGCACTAACAGCATTCAGGTCACCGTTGTTGGAGCTGACGCACCTCTAGAAGGCGAACGGGTTGTTGATTCGTCAGCAGACAGTGCAGCAGGCAGTGCAATTGTTTTCAATCTGCAAGTGTCAGACGATGAGGCGATCGCAGACACCACAGATCCAAACGCCACAGATCCAGACACCACAGACCCAGACGCCACCAATCTAGATCCCGCAGTACCCAACACAGCAGACGAAGGCCAAAGCATCCGACTAGTTGTCACCGGTGAACAGGTAGAAGATCCGCCATATTTGGTGCCAGAAGCAAGCACAGCTACGCGAACAGATACTCGGTTGATCGACGTGCCCAATGCAATCCAGGTCATTCCCAGCGAAGTGCTTCAAGACCAGCGAGTCGTAGAAGTCGATGAAGCGCTAAGGAACGTTAGCGGTGCAACGGTCGATACAACGGAAGGCTCAGGCTTGCAGGTTGGCCTCAGAGGATTTTCGGCAGCGAGAATTCTACGTGATGGATTCTCTACATCTTCTTCTGGTGCGCTTGCCATCACCGGTCTGCTGGCGTTGCCAGAGCTATCCAATGTAGAACAGATTGAAGTTCTCAAAGGACCTGCATCTATCTTATATGGAGAGATACAGCCGGGTGGGGCGGTGAATTTTATCACGGAAGTACCTACCGACGAGCCGCAGGCGGAAGGCGGGCTAGAGCTAGGAAGCCGTGGCTTCTATCGGCCCTACGTAGATGTCTCTGAGTGGCTAAATGCAGAGGGGTCGGCGCGGTTCAGGCTAAATGGATCATTCCAAAGTGAAGATAGCTTTAGAGGGTTTGATCAGGGGACGCAGCGAACTTTTGTTGCGCCAGTAATGGCTTTTGACCTTAGCGATCGCACCCATCTAATTCTTGATTTAGAATACCTAAGCGACCAGAGAGCGAGTGACAGCGGACTGGTCGCCATAGGCAATCGCGTCGCTGATTTACCGCGCGATCGCATTGCGGGTGAACCGGGCGATCGCTTAGAGCGAGACTTTTTGAGTACAGGCTACCGCTTAGAGCACAAAATCAACGACCGTTGGACATTTCGTAACGCCTTTCGTGTCAGCGCTCAAAGCTACGAAGCCAACGCTTTCACACCGCTACGGTTCGACGAAACCACCGGACAAGTTTCTCGGCTAAACGCGGCGACACAGTGGTACCAAGACTACTACGGCCTTCAGACAGACATTACCGGCACGTTTGACACGGGCAATCTCTCACATACTTTGTTATTTGGGGTAGACATGAGTCAAGACCGCAGCGATATCGTCGCAAAAGCGGATTTGAACTTAGCAAACCTATCTCCGTTAAATATCTTCGATCCCACATACGGCGCAGCTGAACGAATGGAATTTGAAGACTTTCCAGACGTTGCTCGCGACCAGTATTCAACCACGTCTCGATTAGGCGTCTTTCTACAAGATCAGGTTGATTTAACTGACAGCTTAAAAGTGTTAGCCGGACTCCGGTATGAAATCGTCAATCAAGAGTTAACTAACGGTGTATCTCTGCTAGACCCTGCCGGGCGAACGTTCAACCAAACGGTTGACGCCTTCACCCCCCGGCTTGGAGTTGTTTATCAGCCCGTTCCCGAACTCTCCTTGTACACCAGCTATTCACGGTCTTTTACACCCAACGGTTCAACCACGCTGGCTGGTGAGTTTTTAGAAGCCGAGGAAGGAGAAGGCTTTGAAGTAGGCATTAAAACAGAGCTGTTCAATCAGCGACTGTTTGCGACGCTAGCCTACTTTGACATCACCAAAACAAACGTCGCCACGCCCGATCCGGATGCGCCTGCTTTTGCCCAGGCATTTTTAGCGACGGGCGAGCAGCGCAGCCAGGGGATAGAGCTCGACATAACCGGTGAGCTATCGTCAGGATGGGACGTTCTTCTCTCTTACGCTTACACCGACGCTAGAGTCACCCAAGACAATGCTACCCCGGTTGGCAATCAGCTTATCGGCATCCCCGAACATAGCGCTAGCCTGTGGACGACCTACACCATTCAAAGCGGCGGTTTAGAAGGGCTGGGCTTTGGTCTTGGCTTAAACTATGTAGGCCAGCGCCCCGGCGATTTGCTCAACAGCTTTGAACTAGAAGACTACTGGCTCACCAATGCCTCTGTTTTTTATGAGCGTGACCAGTGGCAGGTTGGACTAAACTTCAAAAATCTCTTTGACACTGACTATATCCAAGGTACCCCCATTTCTAGAACGAGAGGCATCGAAGCCGGAGAGCCCTTTACGGTTCTAGGATCCGTGTCCTTTCAGTTCTAACGTTCTACCATGCAAAAGCTCAAAAAACTTAGCCTGCTCGGCACGCTATATTTCTCTCAGTTTCTCCCTTTTTGGTTTCTCTATCAGGCGCTGCCCGTACTCCTACGACAAAAAGGCATGTCGCTAGAAGCCATTGGCCTGCTGCCGCTAGTCACCATTGCTACTTCGTTTAAGTTTTTGTGGTCGCCGCTAGTAGATAAGTACAGCGTTGCAAAGTGGGGGCACTACCGGTTTTGGATTATTGTTTTTCAGCTGTGGGTTGTAGGGCTGACGCTCGTTTGTTCTTTGCTACAGGTAGATACCCAGCTACCGCTAGTTTTACTTTGCCTGGCTTTTTTAGGCTTAGGCTGTGCGAGTCAAGATATTGCCACAGATGCGCTGGCCTTAAGAATGTTGTCCCCGCAGGAGCGCGGCTTTGGCAACGCGATTCAGGGCATCGGTGGCGCGTTGGGTCGTTTGGTAGGCGGCGGTGGTATGTTGATTTTGCTGAGCCGGTGGGACTGGGGGCGCAGTCTGTGGCTGCTAGCAGGGGTGATGCTGCTGGCGCTAGTACCGATTTTGTTTCACCGCGAGGCTGACCGGTACGAGACGGCCAGCAGAGAGTCGGAGCAAGCCTCGGAACAGAGTAGGCGATCGCCCAATTCTGAAAACCCAGAGTCTGCCAGACTAAGCGGCTATATTCAAATATTTTGGCGATTTTGTCAGCAGCCAGGAATGGCGCTGTGGCTAGCTATTGTAGGGCTGTACGTAGGCGGATATGCGGCTGCGATGACAATGTTTAGGCCGCTGCTAGTAGATGCAGGCTTATCGCTTTCAGAGATTGGTTTGTTAATGGGCGTGTTTGGTGCAGGCATGACAATGCTGGGCTCATTACTGTTGGGAGTAGCGATCGCACACTGGGGGAGACGGCGATCGCTACTGCTTTCGGCTAGCCTTACCACAATCGGCATCGCCTCCTTCACGCTGCCAGCCATCGGACTCACGCATCCTACTGTTCTCTACAGCGTTGTAGGATTTGCCTTTTTTGCTAACGGAATGATGGCCACAACAATATTTACCATCATGATGGACAAAAGCCGAAAAGAGCTGGCTGGAACAGACTACACTATCCAATCCTGCGTCATCTCCTTAGGCGGAATCTTAGCATCGGCGCTCAGCGGCGTACTAGCCAGTGCTATTCAGTATCAGGGCGTCTTCGTCATCAGCATCTTGCTAGAACTCGCTTGTATTACCCTCATTGTCAGAAAGTTCACCACCAACGTTTCTCAGCTACCGGCTGCGGCCTATCATGTACCTCGTTAACTTGGTTAGCCTGCCAGATATTTTTCAAGGTCGTCAAGCACAAGATTTGCCGAGAGCGGCTCGCCTGCTCGCCACACATCATATTTAACAAAATAGACCTGTGGGTAATGTTGTTGATCCGTTGTGTGAGATGGAGGGTTGCGTTAAGGCTTTTATGACTACTCCGAAATAGGTATTCCGAAATAGGTGTCATCTGAAAAGAATACCTTTCGCTGAAGAGGTGCTCTTTGACATTGCTAGTTATTATATTTCGCAACCCTGCCGCCTATAGCTTTTGAAGTTGCGGTAGGCGATAACCCGCTATACCGATAGCAGACATTGCGATTGCACACATCACAAACAACAATGAAATTCCCGACCCTTGTTCTGTGCCAAATATCCCGCCCAATATCGGCGCGAGAAAACCACCTGGCATCATCGCTGGCTCAAAAAAACGATCGGCTAGCGGGCCTGACGCTAAATAGCCTACAGATGAAATAGTATTCATCACTATCGAATTGGTGGCAAACACTCTTCCCTGTATTTCGGGGCTGACTTTATCTATCCAAATCGTATCAGTGGAGCTGCCAAGTACGGGCAGGTTCAAACAACAGGCAAATTCTGCGGGGATCCAAACCAAAGGTATCCGACCCAAGCCAAAAATAATTTTACTCAAACCGACGCCTAGCATGCCAAGGCGTATGCCGTTAACGCGTCGTTTGAAGCCGCCGAATTTACCCATGACAGAAGCACTTAATACACCAGCAACTCCCGATGCGGCCGCCAAGCTACCCAAAATTCTGGGGTCGCCGTTGCTGCGGGCTAAAATCATCGCTGAATACACAGATTGACCGAGATTGTGCGCTAGCCAGAACAACGATGTCCAAACTAGGAGAATCTTTAGACTAGAGTGCCTTGTTAGATAGCGCCAGCTAAAGCTTAGTTCTTCTAAGACTTCGAACGGTTGTGTGGAATCTGTTTTCAGCTGCTTAGGCTGAGGGATATGAACGGATGCAACAATGCTGATGGCAATCAGGAATGTGGCTAAATCGATTGCCATAATGCCACCCAGGTCAACGGTCAGATAGAGGACGCCAGCAAGGGCGGGGCCGAGGCCGTAGGATGCAAATTCTGCTAGAAAGCCCATGCTGCTAGCGCGGGTGTAGTCTTTGCGGTCTACTAGGGTGGAGATGGAAGCTTCGAAGGCAAGTTCCTGAAGCTGTCCGAAAATGTTTGCGATCGCGACAGTAAGATATAGATGCCAAATTTGTAAGTGACCGCTGAAGTATAGAACGGCTAGAACAATAGTGAGGATACCAGTCATCGCATCGCCGACAATCATTAATAGTTTTCTGCTGCTGCGATCAACAATCGTACCCGATACCAGATACATAAAAATTTGAGAGAGTTGAGAGAAGAAGCCAAATAAAGCTAAGTCTGTAGCTCGCCCTGTCTGTTGCCAAACCCAGATTGATATGGCAAACCAAGTCATACTCGAACCAATCTGGGAAACTAACTGTCCGAACCAGATAATCGCAAAGGTACGAAAATTTCTGGGTTGAGGGGTAGTTGGCATTGTTGATTTTGAGTAACTTATGTTCTCCTATCTTCATTGACGAGATATTCATATAGATCATCAATCACAGCATTAGCAGCAAGTAAGTTTCCTCCTTGCCAAGTCAAGCTATCGACTACATAAACATTTCCCTTCTGAACTGCTTTAAGTTTGTTCCAAAAGGGACCGCTTTGGAGCTCTTCAAATTTCCTTCTATCTGCATCGTCTATAATAGTTGCAAACAAAATATCACCATCAAAAAAATCCACAATATTTTCTGTAGAAAATGGAAGCCAACCCCCGCGCTTATTCACGTTTTGCGATTCTGTCAGTTGCAGTCCAATGTCATCAAAAATGCTACCAATAAATGAATCTTTCGATGAAGCATTATTTTCAAAATCATAGGCAACAGTCATTATTGACACTGTTTGATCGTTGTACTGATTACCTAAAGCCAATTTTAATTCTTCAATCCGCTGATAGTAACTATCCCAGGCTTGTTGTGCAGCCTCTTCTTTGCCTAGTGCTTCCGCAACGAATGAAAAATGTTCTCTCCAACCGTCGTTACCAGTGCTCTCTAATCTATCCATTACTGTAGGAGCAATTTGTGAAAGCAATGGATAGACTTCTCGATTCCACAACGGACCCATAATTAAATCTGGCTTTAGCTCCAAGATCTTTTCTAGATCTGGTTGTTTATCAGTTCCTAAATCTTCAATCTTCTCAATTTCACTTTTTCTATCTATCAAGTATCCCGGTACTGCGTCTCGCCAACCATGGTCAGCATTTCCAATTGGATTAACACCTAAAACAAGGGCATGGTGTAGCGTAAATTCGGATAACGTCGCAAGTCGTTGAGGAACAATCGGTATGCAAGTCTCCCCCATCGCATGTTCGATTGTGCGACATTCAGTTTGAGACAAATCATTACTCTGAATTGAAACCTTAGATGATTGGGTGTTGCAAGCAGATATAACAAAGGTCATTAGACTAGCAAGTAGAAATAGAATGATGACA
>CALDSK010000052.1 GCA_937911865.1 uncultured Synechococcus sp. | reverse complement strand
ACGCCACTTAGCAACCCAGCAGACGAAACAGTTCCGGTTAAAAGCAAACCCAATATCAGCGGTGGCCTCATTCCAACCGCTGCGCCTGACTTTCGCTCAGGGTTTATCAGCATTGTCGGTCGTCCAAATGTTGGCAAGTCCACGCTGATGAACTACCTGGTAGGTCAAAAAATTGCGATTACCTCCCCAGTGGCCCAAACCACCCGCAACCGTCTCCAGGGAATCTTAACCACGCCCCAAGCGCAGATTATCTTCGTTGATACGCCGGGTATTCACAAGCCTCATCACGAGCTGGGCAAAGTGCTAGTACAAAATGCGCGGGTCGCGATTAACTCGGTTGATGTGGTGCTTTTTGTAGTAGAGGCCACCTCTGCGGCTGGTAGAGGCGATCTGTTCGTAGCAAACTTAGTGGCACAGACCAAAAGTCCGGTGGTGCTAGGCATTAATAAGCTCGATCAGCTACCGGACGGCGGACGGAAGGCGGCTGAAATTAAGAACAGCTATGAAGCACTGGCTGAAGAACACGGCTGGAGCGTGGTGAAATTTTCGGCGCTGACGGGCGAAGGCGTCGATCGACTGCAAGAGACTTTGGTTTCTAAGCTAGAAACAGGCCCCTACTACTATCCGCCGGATTTGGTTACAGACCAGCCGGAGCGATTTATTATGGGTGAGCTGATTCGAGAGCAGATACTTTTACATACCAGAGAAGAGGTGCCGCATAGCGTTGCGATCGCGATTGAAAAAGTAGAAGAAGACGAAAAAATTACTCGCATTCTCGCGACGGTAAACGTAGAGAGAAAATCGCAAAAAGGTATCTTGATCGGTAAGGGCGGACTGATGATGAAAGCAATTAGCACCGCCGCCCGTGAACAAATGCAAAAGCTGGTTGCCGGACAGGTGTATTTAGAAATATTTGTGCGCGTTCAAGAACGCTGGCGGCAGTCGCGCACAAGGCTCTCTGAGTTTGGCTATAAGGTCGAAAAGTAAGTCTCTAAGGTAAGTCTCTTGCTTCTAACGCATCAGGAATAGCTGATATTAAACGTGATGAATATAGCGTTCAGTCTTAGAGATGTATCGCTGCTATGTTTAAGCCATTTTCGCGTAAGCGACTGACGCAAAGCCTTATGACCGTCGCAACAACGCTTATAGTGGTTGGCGGCATAGGCGTACCCCGGGTCAGTTCTACAGGGTCTGCAAACGAGCCATTTCTAGTTGACTGGAAGCATCAGACCCAGGCTTTAGCACAGTCTGGCGGTCGCTCTAGCGGGGGGAGCTTTGGCTCTTCTGGAGGCAGCTCTTCTGGCGGCAGCTCTTCGAACCGGAACTCTGCTTATAGCAGTGACAGCACTTACAATGGAGAAGGCGAGCTTAGCCTCTACATACTGTTACCACTGGTTGGCATACTGATTCTCTTCTCGTTTATGTCACAACAACAAGAGACAGAAGATGAGTCTTCTCAAAGCATGGTGCGAAGCGAGAAAGAGAACGACATCGTCACGGTGACACAGATTCAGGTCGCGATGAAAGATGACTACGGAGAGACGAAGCGATCGCTTAATAAAATTGCCACAGAGCAAGACTGGAGGACAAGCTTTGGCCTCTACACTGCCCTGAGAGAGACGGTAAAGCTGTTATTAGCTGCGTCAGACAGCTGGACGCATGCTCACGGAAAATCCAAAACAGTGTTTACGCGTGAGCAGGGAAAGCGTCAGTTTGAGGCTCTTTCCATAGCCGAGTGTAGCAAGTTCGAAGTAGAGTCGCTAGTCAACATAGACGGCAACATTCAGTACAACCAGGCTTCTCCGAGTGGATCAAAAGAGGCAAAGGCATCAGACGATTTAGATGATGACGAAAATTACCTTGTCGTGACGCTGATTGTCGGAACGGCGGACGACCAGCCCCTGCTAAATGGCATTGAGTCAGCCGATCAGTTGGCGAACACATTAAAGCAGTTGCAGGTCATAGAGCGTGGCTACCTGTTCAAATACGAACTCCTCTGGTCGCCTCAAAAAAAGAAAGAGATCCTAACCGCTACAGATTTAAAAGAAGACTACCCGAACCTGTGTCGCCTCACCCACCTAGCTGCTCACACAAAGCGATCGATTGGAGAAGGCTAAAATTATTTCTCTGAGCAGTCATGACATCACTGATTCTCTACGCCTGCCCAGTTGGCCCACTAGCAGCACAGATTGAAGACTATCTACATAAGAGCCAGCAGGCCTGCGGCCCGAACGCGGCCCACGCCTATATGCCACACTGCACGCTCACCGGATTTTTCAAAGATGAGGCCAGCGCCGTCCCTTACTACGCTCAAGCGATAGAAACGGCTCTACACCATCACCGCAGCCAGCGTGCCAATTTGGATATCAATCTACCTATTACCGTCACCGACATGGTATTTCGAGACGGTTGGCACGGCCTTGCTTTAAGAGCAGAAGCCCTAAAACACCTCGTTACAACCGTTGCAGCGCTGGCAAATTCACCCACACGACAAGAGAATTTGAGACTAAAAGATTGGCTGCATCTGAGCCTGGCCTACGACTTTAATCCGAGCGATCAACGCAAACTCCAACAGTTAGCCAGTCAATTAATCGATATCGCTGCGCCCGTCATGTGGGAGCTTCGACTCTATGAAAGAGACACGGCAGGTCAGTGGACCTGCCATCACAGGTGGGCATTACAGTGATGGCATAAATATCTGAGTGGTAGGATCTTGTTCTTTGAGTCTCTTGTTCTTTGAATATCTTGTTCTTCGAGCATCTTGCTCTTTTAGCTTCTTAGCTTACAGCCCAGTACGTATCCGACGACGGCTGAGCACAGCCTGGCTGTAAAAGGTTTGAGCCCAATAGCTAACAACAAAAATCAGCGGAATGCCAAAGCCAAGAATAAATATGGACTGAAGATATGAAGGCTGATTCCACAGCTGAGCTAGCGCTGTCCAGATGGGACGATGGAACAAAAATACGCAGTAGGAGGCAGCGGTCATTTTTCCCATCAACCGGGCGACTTTGGAACGCACCTTGAGCTTCGAGCCAGCGGTAAGCAGTAAGAGGTGTACGGGCAGCACACTGCCCAAAATAGCGACAATATTGAAGAGATAGCCCACTGCCGCACTGCCAAACAGGCTGTTGTCAGGATGGTAGATTCTAAAGGCAACTAGGAGAACCGTTGACACAATTGACGTACCCGCTAGCGCCCATTTATTCATACGGGTAATACGGGCAAGCCGGTCGCGGTGCTGAGCGCACAGCATGCCGCTACAGAAGAAGAGCGTATATGTATCGAAGTCCTCTGTAAAGGCAGCAATGTTATAGGTTCCAGCGATCTGACGAATAAGTGCGGTCGCAACTAAAAACAGCGCAACTCGAATCAAAAAGGCTGAACTTCTTCGCAAATACTTTCTTAGCCAAAGAAATAACAGATAGCAACAGAAAAGCGTACTCACAAACCAAATCGTCAAAAAATTAGTCTGAAACAAGTTTGGAAAAACCGACTGCAAACCCAAAATATGAACCATCAGGTTGGGGCGCGAAGGCATCTCTCCTGCCAGATACGGATAGGCACTAAAGGAAAAAACCCATATCGCTATTAGATAAAGCGGATAAATTCGCTTAATGCGATTGATTAAAAACTGTCCTGCTGGCTCAGAAAGCTTTGAAATGGAGAGCTTGTAGCCTGAGAGCAACAAGAAGCCGCCCACTGCAAACTTTTGCAGCAGCTTGTCTATACGAATTTCATAGGGATTAAAAAAGCGATGGGTGACTTCCCATAGGTAATCTGTCGTGTAGTTGACGTGGTGAAGCAGCAAGACAACAGCTACGAAAATCAGCGTCATATAGACAGTTGAGTCAACGATGACTAGGCGATCGCCCGCGAGCTGTTCTTTTTTCGTCGTGAGGACTTTCAGGAGGTTTGTTTGCATTTACGTAAGTTACAAGGGGGTATTGATTAGCGACGGTATATACCTAAGCTATATCTCCCTGACACCAAGGCTTAGCGAATGTTCAGTAACTTCACGGAAGCAACAACAAATTCTGATACCTCATAACAGTTTGCTAATACACACGGCTTTCGGGAACCAGAACTTAGCCAGTAGCTGTAGATACCAACCACTAGACAACACGATAGGGACAACTCTATCGGCTCAATTTACGCTTTGTCAGAAGCCTCTATCCGTACGGCGATGGTGTACGACGGACGCTGATTCTTTTCTCTGAGCGACTTAACCAGTCGAAAGTCGCGGTCAATGTACAGATGCTCCAGCTGTGGCTTGGCTTTAGCCACCTTCTCGTACTTCTTTTCCATCGATCGACTCACCCTTGCGGTGGGTATTGCAACGTCTTCGCGGTCAGACTTGTTTTCGTAGGCTGTTATTGCAGATTGAAACCAGTCGTTGGCAGCCTTCACACTCAAAGGCGTGGGCCCAAAACGTAGCACCTGGCGAATTCCCACATTTTCGATCACCCAGGACGGCGCGGTTTCTAGTTCGCCTTCTTCTGTGGCTTTGCGGTCAACAGCATAGGTTTGCACAATCATTAAGTCGTAGCTCAACAGCCACTTGGAGATCCAGCTTAGCCACTGCTTTTTGTGACCCGGTCGATAGCGAGCCAAGTTAGCGTACAGGCCATTGTCTGCAAATATCTGGTACGACTGCTCGTGCACCCTACCGGGCAAAATGTCTTGAAAAGGAATGGTAGACCACACCGAGCGCCAGGTTCCTTGAACCAGTGGAATCTGCTGCGTGAGATCTGGCGTGGGATTTCGGCACGCTAAGACTTGAAACAAAGGCAACAGACGTTCGTTGAGGAACTTCACCTTTTTGCTCATCGGCGCATCGTCGCCAGAGGATACCAGCCTCAGCACTCGTGCTTTTAGTGCTTCGGTGCTGAGCGATTCAGGCGCTGTTACATCAGCCTCTAGATCAGCGGCATTGAGATTAGCCATAGGACACCAGGCAATAGACTACACACCTTCAATACTATGCTTAATCTTTTCAAAGTCTGTATCTTTTGAACCGTTGTAGAAAGCCTGTCTTAGGGATTACCTCGTCTAACGTTGCGCTAAAAGGTGGTGCTCATCTTATCGAGAGCGTTGTTTTCAGGAATCGATTATCCTCGCTCAATGGCGTACACAGCCCGCAATCGATACTCACCGCCAGCGGCAACTTCAGCGATATCATCGACAGCGTTCGCAGTCTCTACACAAATAAATTGCTGATAGTCTTGCGCGGCCAAATCCGCCATCTTCTCGGCAATCTCTATCCATGGATTCCACACAATCGCCGTTTTACTGCCTTCAGAAGAAATCCGGATAACGCGTCCTTTCTCGCCGTCCTCAATCATCAGCACTGGCTTGACATCGGTATAGATGCGATCGACTTCGGCGCTTACCGTCACCGCCCCCGATTGCGTTTTCTCCTCGCCACCGTTTGCCTTATCTAAGTAGGTCGTGTCTTCTAGGCCTAGCACTTTCACCTGGCTAATATCGCCCGTCAAGAAATACGCGTGAAACGCCTGAGTAATCGAAAACGCTTCGTCACCGGTATTTTCGGTAGTCAGGGTCACCATTAGCTCACTGCCAACAACAACTTCCATGATCAGCTCAAAACTATAGGGCCAAATTGCCTTGGTTTCTTCAGTGGCCGATACGCCTAAGCGCACTTTCGTCTCACCGCTGGCCATCGCTTCCGTACTGAGCAAATGCCACAGCCGGTTGCGTACAAAGCCATGGCTGGCACGGCCTTTTCCTTCCGGGTCGGGGCCAAACCAGGGCCAGCAAATCGGAATACCGCCCTTGGTAGCCTTACCCGTTTTGTAGTAGGCGTTCTCGCTCACAAACATCAAATCATCAGGCTCACCTTCCGGCTGAAACGACAGCACCTGCGCCGCATAGACTGAAATCTTTGCCTTCGCCTTCGCATTGCTCACCTGAATCACCGGAAAGCCGCCTTTCCCTTCTACGACTTCCACTTGACCAGCAATACCGAATTCCTGGTTGAGCTGCGCGATAGTCATACCGTAATACCTGAAGGGGGTTTGCGTTCCTATTTAATCTTGATGTATGGCCAGTATCAAGTTTGCACGATACATCAGGCGAACAATTCTAGACGTGTAAAAGCTCCATGAACAAATCTTTTGAAAAATAGCTTACGCGGCCTGAGGATCGTGCTCCGTTGAGTTGGCCAGTGCAGTGGCGATCGCATCCACCACCCGGCCCACTTCTGTCACCTCCATCCCTAGGGCACCTCGCGACTGGCCTTTAGGTACCAGCGCCCGCTTAAAGCCAAGCTTTGCCGCTTCTTTTAGCCGCAGCTCCATCTGCGATACCGGACGAATTTGTCCGCCTAGGCCCACTTCACCAATCAACACCAGCTCTGGATCGATAATGCGATCGCGAAAGCTCGCCGCCACCGCCACCGCAATCCCTAAATCCGCCGCAGGCTCACCCACATTCAAGCCCCCTGACGAGGCCACATAAGCATCTAGCTTAGAGAGCGGAATGCCCACCCGCTTTTCCAACACCGCCAAAATCTGCAACAGCCGATTATGTTCAATGCCCGTCGTCGAGCGCCGCGGCGAACTGTAGCTAGTCGGGCTTACCAGAGACTGCAACTCCACCACCAGCGGGCGCGTACCTTCGCAGGCCACAATCGTCGCCACTCCAGGTACATTCTCATCTTGATTGCTCATAAACAGCTCAGAGGGATTCAATACCTGCTCTAGGCCTTTGTCTACCATTTCAAACACGCCTAGCTCGTGAGTGGCGCCAAAGCGATTTTTGACAGAGCGCAGCAGGCGATGACTGGCAAAGCGATCGCCTTCAAAATACAGCACCGTATCTACAAGATGCTCCAACACTTTTGGGCCTGCGATCGCCCCTTCTTTAGTCACATGCCCCACAATAAACAGCGAAATATTCTCTCTTTTTGCCAGCTGCATCAGCGCCGAAGTGCATTCTCGCACCTGCGCAACAGACCCTGGCGCAGAGGTAAGCGCTGAGTAGAACAACGCTTGAATACTATCGATTACAGCGACCTTTGGCCGCAGCGAATCTAGCTCTTCGAGAATGGTTTCTAGATTGGTTTCCGGTAGCAGATACAGATTTTCGAGAATGTTGTTGTCCGACGAGCTACGCTTGTTGCTCTTTTTGTTATCTTGGCCACTAGCATTTATGCCTTGATTAATGCCAAGACGAAGCGATCGCAGCTTTACCTGTTGCCCCGACTCCTCCGCACAGACATACAAAATAGGCGTATTTTTCGCCAGCTGATTGGCCGTTTGCAACAGCAGCGTAGACTTACCAATGCCAGGATCGCCGCCCAACAGCACCAGAGACCCCGGAACAATGCCACCACCCAGCACCCGGTCTAGCTCCTGATAGCCTGACGGAATACGTGCCTGCGGATGATCTTGAATCTGATTAAACGTCAGCGAAAGCCGAGGTTGAGCCGGGGCCTTCTTTCGGCGGCTACTCGCTCTTGGCGACTTCATACTAGGCCGCGTGCTTGCCGTCTCCTTAGCCTCTATCACCTGCTCAACTAGCGAGTTCCAGGTATTACAGGTAGGGCACTTGCCAAAATGCTGTCGAGATTCCGCACCGCAGGCGTTGCAGATATAAATGGAGCGAGTTTTAGCCATGAAAATCTAGCGCTGAAAGTCAGTCGTGAAATGAAAGATTGCTATCAAGAAGGCTGATGTGTCAACGACATTAAAAGAACGAACAGAAACGAGCCTTTGACAAATATAGTACAAACGAACTTTATAGTCTGAGAAAGCAAACCTTGAAGCCGTCATTTCTGATACATTTCTTAGCAAATATAGCGGCAAAGCACTTTTAATTTCTTCAGAAAACGTGAGATGAAAAAATGATTTTCGATTCTCAAACGCTAACTTTCTTAACCTTAAAGTCTAGTAATAATCAGTGCTGTAGCGATCTGTATCAGTCCACACCAATCTAGGCACAAACCTTAAGAAACCTTGAAAGCCTTTTTGGCGTATGGCTTTCGGTTGGTTATAAAGCATACAATTATGTGGATAAAAGGGCTGTCAGCACGTTTTTTAAGCGAGCTAGTTGCTAAGCATCACGTTTGTGATTAACTAAACATCATGTTTGTGATTAACTTTTAAATCGTTTTGACTCGTATGACTCCTGCTTTCCTTCATGAACTTGCTTCATAAATTTGGGCTTTACACACTCAGAAGCATCTTCTCCAGGCAACCACGAGCTGCGACCTTTTAGCCACGACTTTATAGGAGTTTACAGAGCCTTGGAAAGCGTTAAAGAAAAAATCCTGGTTGTTGACGACGAAGCCAGTATTCGTCGGATTCTGGAAACTCGGCTCTCGATGATTGGCTACGACGTGGTAACCGCTGCTGACGGCGAAGAAGCTTTAGATACGTTCCGCAACACCATCCCAGACCTCGTTGTATTGGACGTCATGATGCCTAAGCTCGATGGCTATGGCGTCTGCCAGGAACTGCGCAAAGAGTCTGATATTCCGATCATTATGCTAACGGCGCTCGGCGACGTGGCCGACCGCATCACCGGCCTAGAGCTAGGCGCTGATGACTATGTCGTTAAGCCTTTCTCACCCAAGGAACTAGAGGCTCGAATCCGCTCCGTCTTGCGCCGGGTTGAAAAAACGGGCGCTTCGGGGATTCCCAGCTCGGGCGTGATCACAATTAACAATATTCGTATTGATACTAATAAGCGGCAGGTCTATAAGGGCGACGAGCGCATTCGGCTGACGGGAATGGAATTCAGTCTGCTAGAGCTGCTGGTTAGCCGGTCGGGCGAGCCGTTCTCTCGCTCCGAGATTTTGCAGGAAGTTTGGGGCTACACGCCTGAGCGCCACGTCGATACTCGCGTCGTAGATGTCCACATCTCAAGACTACGGGCCAAGCTAGAAGACGACCCTAGTAATCCTGAACTGATATTGACCGCAAGAGGGACAGGCTACCTGTTCCAGCGGATTGTTGAGCCCGGCGAAGAATAGAACCTAAAAAGTGCCAGAGGTACTAATCTGATAGAATTCTTAAAGTTTCTATTGGCCGATTGTGGTCAAGCCAAAGGGTAGAACTTTAATGGATTCGACGCAGGTACGCATTGCAGTGGACGCAACGGGTGGCGATTTTGCTCCGGACGAGGTGGTTGCTGGCGCTATCAGAGCGAAGGAAGAGCTAGGGGTCGACATTTTACTAGTCGGTGACCAGGCACAAATTGAGGCCTCAGTCGCTCAGCCAGAACTCCTCAAAGGCATCGAAATTGTGCCTGCGGAAGGAACGATAGAAATGCACGAGGAGCCTTTGAGCGCGCTTAGGCGCAAGCCAAAGGCTTCAATTAATGTGTCTATGGACCTAGTGAAAAAAGGCCGGGCTGACGGTGTTGTTTCAGCGGGGCACTCCGGCGCGGCGATGGCCGCAGCGCTGCTGAGGTTAGGTCGCATTAAAGGTATTGATAGGCCGGCAATTGGTGCCATGTTCCCCACGGTAATGGCCAATAAGCCGGTGCTTATTTTGGACGTGGGCGCAAACGTTGACTGCAAGCCCAAGTATTTAGAGCAGTTTGCTTTTATGGGCAGCGTCTATTCTCGCTACGTGTTAGGTAACGAAAACCCAGCCGTCGGGCTATTGAATATTGGCGAAGAGAAAAGTAAAGGCAATGAAACTGCTGTTACGGTGCACAAAGCGCTGAGCGAACAAAGTGCGATTAACTTTGTGGGCAACGCGGAAGGTCGTGACGTGCTTACAGGCGACTTTGATGTGATTGTCTGCGATGGATTTGTGGGCAATATTTTGCTCAAGTTTGCAGAAGCTGTGGGGAGTTCAGTGCTGCAAATTTTGCGAGAGGAGCTGCCGCAAGGGCTCTCAGGCAAAGTGGGCTGCACGCTGATGAAAGGTAACTTGAAGCGGGTGAAGCAGCGCGTAGACCATGCAGAACGCGGCGGCGGGCTGCTGTTAGGCGTGGCGGGCGTGGCGGTGATTAGCCACGGAAGCTCTCAGGCACCGTCTATTTTTAACGCTATTCGACAGGCCAAGGATGCCGTTGATAACCGCGTGATCGATCGCATCAAGGATAAGTATCAAAAGGTCGCGGCGACTGCTAAAGCCAACGCTATCGCCGAAGGTGAGTAATGTCATGAACCAGCAAACGTATGGAGTTGCTTTCACTGGCAGCGGTTCAGCCAAGCTAGAAACGGTGCTCACCAATGAGCAAATGACCCGGGTCGTTGATACCTCAGATGAGTGGATCACAACGCGTACAGGCATTCGTCAGCGGCATATCGCGAACGTGACCGATTCGATTCGTTCGTTAGGCGGCGAAGCGGCAAGACAAGCAATCGCCAGCGCCGGATTAGAACCAGCCGATATTGATCTGATTATCCTTGCCACCTCCACGCCCGACGATCTATTTGGCTCAGCCTGCCAGATTCAGCACGAAATCGGGGCGGCTAGAGCCGTAGCGTTCGATATCACGGCGGCTTGTTCTGGGTTTGTTTTTTCCTTGGTTACGGCCGCACAGTTTATTAGAACTGGCGCATATCAGAATATTGTTGTTGTCGGTGCGGATTTGTTGTCGCGGTTGACCGATTGGAGCGATCGCAGAACCTGCGTTCTGTTTGGTGATGGTGCGGGCGCAATCGTCATGCAGCGTTGCGAAACGGGCGATCGCCTGCTGAGCTTTGAAATGCACAGCGACGGCAGCAAAAACGACTGCCTCAATGCAGCCTACAAGCATGAATCAGCGCCCCTAGTGGACGACATCACTATTCAAAACGGCCAGTTCACCCCCGTTGATATGAATGGTCGAGAAGTCTATCGCTTCGCGGTCAAGCGTGTCCCCGAAGTCTTAGAAAAGTCTCTCTTTCATGCTGGCATTTCTACAGACGACGTTGACTGGCTAATTTTGCATCAGGCTAACCAGCGGATTCTAGACGCTGCGGCTCAGCGATTAGGCATCCCAGCCGAGCGAGTAGTCAGCAATATGGCCAACCACGGCAATACCGATGCAGCCTCCATTCCCATCGCACTCGACGAATGGGTCCGCACAGGCAAAATCAAGGCTGGTGACACCCTTGCCCTATCCGGATTTGGCGCTGGACTCTCTTGGGGCGCAGCCATTCTTAAGTGGGGCCAATAGCGCTACAAAAGAGCGTTTGCAAGCAAACGGCTTTCGGGCTTTCGGCTGCGGGGCACAAGTCTCAAGTGCACAAGTCTCAAGGGCACAGCTCTCAGGGACACGGCTCTCAAGGGTCCGAGCTTCATCGAGCTAATCCTTTAAATTCTTCTTAAATCCTTTAACAAGAGGTTTAATCAAACAACAATGACAAAAACTGCATGGGTGTTTCCAGGACAAGGTGCACAGGCCGTCGGGATGGGCTTAGACCTGGTTGATGTTGCCGCTAAGCGCTTGGCTGAAGCCGAAGCCATCTTAGAGAAATCAGTTATTGACATCTGTAAAGACGAAGCGCTGCTTAACGCCACCCGCTACACGCAGCCCTGCCTGTATGTGATCGAATGCGCCCTGGCCGATCTACTCACTGAAACCGGCCAAAAGCCAGACATCGTCGCCGGACACAGCCTGGGCGAGTACTCCGCACTTTACGTAGCCGGCGTCTTCGATTTCGCCGCTGGACTCAAGCTGGTCAAACGCCGCGCCGCACTCATGTCGGAAGCCTCAAAAGGTGCAATGGCTGCGCTCATGGGGTTCAAACGCAATGAGCTAGATGCAAAAATTGCCGAAACCGATGGCGTTGTTTTAGCCAATGACAACAGTGCAGGGCAGGTCGTGATTTCTGGAACGCCAGAAGCCGTCGATGCGGTCATTGCTGGAACGAAAACCAAAAGAGCCGTCAAGCTGAATGTTAGCGGAGCCTTTCATTCTCCTTTAATGTCCGATGCGGCCAAAGCTTTTGAATCTGTGCTAGACGAAGTGGCCTTCAACGACGCGGCCATTCCGGTGATGTCTAATATAGACCCCACACCTGAAACCGACGCCAAGGTACTCAAAGCGCGCCTGACTCAGCAGATGACAGGCTCCGTACGCTGGCGAGAAATTTCTCTGGGGCTGCCCGAGCAAGGTATAGAAGTTGTTGTTGAAGTAGGCCCAGGCAAGGTACTTACCGGTTTAATCAAGCGCACGTGTAAAGGACTCTCTCTCAAAAACGTTGCCACCGCCGAAGCTGCGCAAAGCGAGTAGACCACACCAATTGCCGCACAAAATCGAAAAACCTCGAAATGGCCCAAGACCGCGAACCGTTTATTAGTTTAGCCCTCTACCACCTGTTCAAATGGTCTGTGGTCAGCCCTGTGCTTCACGGCTATCTGCGTGGGCGCATCTACGGCGCTAAGAAGGTGCCCATGGAAGGGCCAGTCATTGTAGTAGCCAACCACGCCAGCAACTTTGACCCGCCGCTGCTTTCCAACTGCATGCGACGACCAGTGTCTTTCATGGCAAAGGAATCGCTGTTTCAAGTCCCGATACTTGCACCAGCGATTCGGGCCTATGGCGCTTATCCAGTGAAACGAGGCTCCGCCGACCGCAGCGCGATCAGAGCCGCGATAAAACAGCTAGAGCAGGGATGGGCAGTCGGCATCTTTTTGCAGGGGGTGCGCACACCGGATGGGCGCATATCAGCGCCAAAGCTAGGCGCAGCGCTAATTGCATCGAAAGCGCAGGTTCCTTTATTACCGGTGAGTCTGTGGGGAACAGAAGGCATCCTTACAAAGGGTTCAGCGCTTCCCAAACCCGCGCCCGTAACGGTTCGCATCGGAGAGCTCATTCCGCCACCAGCAACGAAACAGAAAGAGGAACTTACCGCCATAACGCAAAGATGCGCTGACGAGATTCATGCGTTGCACGAGCTAGGTCGGTAAGCAGCCCAGTAAAGCAGCCCAATACAGAAACCCGGTACGGCAACCAAGACTGATAATCCGTAGAACAAAACCGGGAAAGCCCGATCAGGTAGGCGCTGTGTTAGCCGCACGTATGTTGGCCGCACGGTAAAATGCTTGTGAGCTAATTTCTAGAAGATTTAAAAACATCCATGTCAGAGGATTTGTACGCAGAGCTAACGAACATGATGGGGCCAATCCAGTGGGAGTATTTAAAGCCTCACGTGCAGCGTGACGCGGTGGTGGTGGTTAATGGAAACTTGAATTTGGCTGAAGTCGGCGTTGCGATCGCAACCAACAACACCCAAGCCGTAGAACGCTGGATCAGTGAACAGCTGATCATGAAGCCCACCGCGGAAGAACTCACCCTTTGGAACCGTGAAAACAAACAGTTCACGTCCATTATTGTGCAGCCCTATGTGCTAATTCAAGACAAACCGTATGCGCCCGAAGAGGATAAACCAATTGAGCCATTGGCAGAATCATCTATAGAATCCTCGACTGAGCCGTCGACTGAGCCATCGACAGAGAAAGAGGAATAGGTGCCGATGCCTGACCGTCCGCTCTGGAAGTCTCTTGGCACATCGTCTCTTCTGAGATATCTGTTGTTGTTTGCCTGCGGATGGGCCGCTGTAGAACTGCTCGAATATTTTGAGATTGTTGTTGTTATCTTCACCTCATCGACTATTCTAGCTTTTCTGCTAAATCACCCTGTTCGCTGGCTCAACCGCTGGCTTCCTCATCATATTGCAGTTTTTATCGTCTTTACGGTGGCAATGACGCTGATTGGCGGCGTTGTTGTTACCATTGGGCTAGCGGTTCTTTCTCAAAGCCAACCGCTGATTGACAACCTCACCGTCTTTCTAACCTCGCTTACCCCCCGCATCGAAGCGTTAGAGGAGTCATTACAGCGCTGGAATTTACAGATTGATCTACAGTCGCTAGGGGTTCAGCTAAGAGACCAGGCAGTCGGGTTACTCGGCGCAGGCATCGGACTGTTGCAGGCGCTGCTAAGCAATTTCTTACACTCTATTTTGATTGCGGTCGTCACCTACTTTATGCTGCTCGACGGCGCACGGCTGTGGTTCTGGATAATCAGCAAAGCACCAGAAGCAGAAAGAACAAAAATTACAGAAACCGTTCAAGACAGTCTATTAGGCTTCTTTTGGGGACGCTTACTGCTGTCTATCTTCTTTGGCGTTTCCACGTTCTTAGTCTTTCTGCTGTTTAAGGTTCCCTACGCACTCACGCTCGCGGTGATTGCTGGCCTATTCGATCTTATTCCCGGGATCGGAGCCACTATTGGAGTTGGCCTAGTGTGTTTGTTTTTGCTGTCTCACAGCATTGTGTTAGCCGTTCAGTCGGCCATTATCTGCGTTATTTTGCAGCAGGTAGAAGAAAATTTACTGCTTCCGCGGATCATGCGCGACTCACTGAATATTAATCCGGTTGTGATGTTTTTTGCGCTCATCGTCGGTGCTCGCATCGCTGGCGTGTTAGGAATATTTCTCTCTATTCCAGTTGCCAGTACGATTGTTAGCCTGCTGAATATTGACGAAATGAAGGGGTCTAAATCAAAAAACATAAAGTCTGACAGCTCAGCAGCCTGAAGCCGTTACAAGCTAGCTATACCTTCAAAAGTCAACCGCTATTGATATTGCATATCATCAACGATAAAATTAGCAGGGATACCTATTTATTTTGTTTTGATATGACTACACAAAAGCCAAAAAGAAAACTCAAGGTCACTGAACTTTTCTTGTCCTTAGGACTTGTTGCCACACTCGCCACCTCCTGTGGTGGACCTGCGACCGAAGGTGGCGAAGCCGATGAGGGGGAGGATGTCACCACTGAAGAAGCCATCGAAGAGCCCCTTGAGGAAGAAGGCGGCGAAGGTGGCGAAGGCGGTGAAGGTGGCGAAGGCGGTGAAGGCGGCGAAGAGTAAGTTCCCCCGCACCAGCTTTAGGCATCGTTAAGTGCTTGCAAGTTAGCAAATGCTTTCGTTTGTAAGGAGGTTCTTCAAAAGGTTCTTCAAAAGGTTCTTCAAAAGGGAGACCTCCTGCTCGGCAAAAGGACGATTGCCCAAACACCTTAGAGTTAACTCAACCCAATTATCGAATCGATTTAGCGAACCACCTCATTAATGACTAAGTTGCCTTCGTTTAAGACTTTGGGTAAGTCGAGAATGCCGACGGTGGTATCGTCGTAGGGGAATGTGCCTCGTAAGTAGCGCTGGTCGATAGGTGAGGAAAAACCAGAAGATGCGATCGCCTCTCGTTGATCGAGTGGAAACATCGCTTCAAGCACCGTATCGACTAAAATCCCAATAACATATTGGTCGATCTCAATGACCATAACTTTTAGCTTATCAACTAGCAAATCTGTGCTGGGTGAAATAACACTTGGGGAATCACTCAGCGCCTTTTGCAAATCAACGAGAGTCAAAATATCGCCCCGCAAGTTCATATTGCCAACGATATATGACGGACAGCAAGGAATCGGCACCACTGTCTGAATATCTGTAAACTCTTTGATAATAGAAAGATCGACGCCGAAATAGTGGCCGTTGATAGCAATAACAGCCAGGGTAGAAACGGTGGTCGGCTGGCTGCTTTCAACGGGCTGCCTAAGACTATAAGATCGCTGCTGAAAAATGGCTCGCTCTTCGGGAGTGGCTTCTGGGCAAAACGTAGTACTTTCAAGCCGTGTCAGCTCTTCCGGCAGCGCCGTAGGATCATCTTCAAGAATACCTGCAATAGAAACAAGCTGTTGAATTTCAACATAGCGCAACCACTGCTTGGGCTCGTTTAAGACCCAGCACAGACTGTCGTCTTTTTCAGCGCTGGTCACCTCTACTGATAAAATTTTTCCGGCGATCAACTGCTGGCGCTGTACACCTTCCCGCTGTGCTTGCAGCCGCGCATCGGAGTTATCGACGTCGATTGTTTGCCGAGTTTCTAAAGCACCAATATTACTGACGATCAAACCGACGGTGAGCTGAGCCTGGTGTAGCACAATAATACTGTCTGTCGTCCGGTAAGGCAGGGGGGTGCGACCTAGACTCAAATTGAGATCTAGAACAGGAATGACGGTTCCTCTCAGATTGAGAATGCCAATGATGTCTTTAGAGGCCGTTGGCAGCATCGTAATTTCAGGCAGCGGCAGCATCTCTTCAAGGTAGCGACTGTCGATGCTATATCTGTGCTGGCCAAGGGAGAACGTGAGATAAAGTTGTTCTTTCATTTTCCTTTAAAGAGCTAGAGTGCGGTGACAGAGGTGACAAAAGCGTTAATCTTCGAAAAAATCTTCAGGGGACAGTACTGAAGCGGACAATTCCGAAAAAGCGGCGTCTGAAATAGCGGCGTCTGAAATAGCAGAAGGCGACAGATGTCGTCTAAATATTTTGAGAGCGGACTGGCGCATAAGCGTACTTTTTTTCAGGTTGTTTTCTTGCTTATAAATTTGACTGAGTTCTAAATAGGCAACAACAGCACTAGGATCCAAGCAAATAATCTTTTTTAGGATACGTTTAGCAGCAGGTAGGTTGTCTTTGTTAGCAAAAATCTTGGCCAGGATGTAGTGCGGTGGCATAAAGCAGCTGTCGATTTTCAAAGCCTTATGGCAGTGGCGTTTTGCAGTGTCGAGCTGCCCTATACTCATATTGATTTTGGCCATGAGCATCAGCGTTTTTAGATCGTTAGGCCGTATAGATAAGGCTTGCTCTGCCTGATGAAGCGCCTGGTCGAAGTCGCTGTTTTGAAAAGCGATTTGAGCTGCCTGAAAATATTGAAAGGCTGTCGCGATCGCACTATCTGTTTCATAGGCACTATCTGCTTTATAGGTACTATCTGTTTCATAGGCATTGTCTACTCTAGCAACGCTGTCTCCACCAGCAGCCGTCTCTATACCGGAGGCCCTACCTGCCAAAGCCTTTTGCGCCTCAGCGATCGCAACATCAAACCTGGCCGATGTAGTCGCGTCCATATCCGGTCGCTGCAAGACCAGCGATCCAGGCAGGTCTTCGATGTGAAACGCTTCTAAATTTTGTTCATACAGTTCAGAATGTCCCGCCAAAAAATAGCCGCCAGGACGTAACGCACGGTGAAACTTGTTGACGACTGTTGCGATCGCATTTTTTGTAAAGTAGATAAAGACATTGCGACAAACAATTAGATCAAACTGTCCGCTAGATTGACCTGGGAAAGCAGTATCAGCATCAGCTTGGATGTCTAATGCGTCCTCTACCAGATTCAGTCGCTGAAACCTCACCCACGTTTTGAACCGTGGTGCAATCTGATAGTGCTGATTAGCTGAGTGAAAGTAAGTTTTTTTCTGAAGAGAGCTCAACCCTCTTAGCGACCACGGTCGATAGAGGCCTTCCTTTGCCCGAGCAATCGAGGCAGGATTCAGATCGACGCCGTAAACCAGAATATTCCACGCATCGATATCCGCGATCAGCGTGCTGAGCAAGATGGCAATGGAGTATGCCTCTTCCCCAGTGGCACATCCAGCGCTGCAAATGCGCAATGTTTTCTTTGTGGCATTACGCTGAATCAATGCTGGCAGAATGTGCCGTTCGAGCACTGAAAACTGACCGCGATCGCGAAAGAAAAAGCTTTCTCCGTTGGTCAGCAATTCACTCAAATGCCGCCACTCTTGTTCGCGCCTTTGACGGCTCTCTTCTGATGAACAATCAGACAGCAGTCGGTAGTAAGCTTCAGGGAAAGGGCAATCTAGCGCGCTTACTCTCGCCATAATTTTTTGGGCAATGTTGTCCTGATCCGACGCTTTAAAGGTTAGGCCAGTGCGATTACTAATCAGCTCGATAAAGGCATCTCTTAGCTCGACAGACATGGTTGACACCGATGAAGAGGGATCAAATTGAGCGCCTCTTTTAGCGTTCTTAGGATCTCTCATCATTGGCTCGCAGTAGAGGGTGCAAAAGGCTTCAGATGTTGAAGTAGGGTAGGTGCGATCGCCTCAATCGGCAAGACCTGTTCAACAGCTCCAAGCTCAAGCGCGACCTTGGGCATACCAAACACTACGCTGGTCGCTTCATCTTGAGCCAACGTCACACCGCCTGCGTCTGCGATCGCCTTTAGCCCCACAGCGCCATCTCTGCCCATGCCCGTCAGCAAAATGCCAACAGACTGCGCGCCATAGTACTCAGCCACCGACTGAAACGCCACCGTAATCGAAGGTCGATGGCCATCCACCAGCGGCCAATCACAATAGGCAAATCTACCGCGATCATCTATTAGTAAGTGCTGCTGCTCCAATGAAAAATAGACATTTCCTGGCTGAGGCTGCTCACCCGCTTTAGCAATTTGAAGCCGTAGCGTGCAGTCAGTCTGCAGCCAATCAACCAATCCCTGCAAAAAGCCAGCGCCAATATGCTGCACGCAGATCATGGGTGGCAGCTGTTTGGGTAGCTGTCGCAGTAAGGTGTGAAGCGCGGTAGGACCGCCGGTAGAAGCACCTATGGCAATGATCTTTGGCCGTTTACGAGGCTTTATAGGCGACCCATCTTGAGCCAATTTAGACAGGTTCAAGGGCGGAATTGGAGACGACGGAACACCCACAGGCGAAGCAGTCAGAGGCGAAGCAGCTAGAGGCGAGACGTTTAAAGGCGGCGATCGCTTTTTCTTAAAGACTCTAACGCCTGCCAATATTTTAATTTTTTCAATTAAAGCTGCATTGAGCGATAGGCTCTCAGCACTGAGCCCAGCCACTGGCTTAGGAAATACATCAACCGCGCCCGCTTCTAACAGCCGAAAAACCTGCTGCGTATCGTCCGGCTGCACCGAAACACTAATCACTAAAATCGGCGCCGGGAATCGCGCCATAATCTCAGTGGTCAGTGCTAAGCCATCCATATGCGGCATATGCAAATCTGTGCAAATTACCTGCGGCTGCTTTTGCGGAATTAACGCCAGCGCTTCCACCCCAGTACTCGCAGCGCCAACCACTTCAATGTCTGGCGACTGCTTCAAAATTTTTGTGAGGACGGTCAGGGCAACTGGCGAATCCTCCACTAACAACACTCGAATAGGCATTCAGCTAGTTACTTATGAACATCGTTATTCCAAAACACAAACAAGCACAGGCAGGAAAACACAGATCGGCAAAACACAGATAGAACAGTACAGGCAGAGCATCGTTGCATCCTAGTCCTGCTTGATTCAGATGTGGCAGTTTATCTTTGGCGTCATCAAATCAATCGATGCAGCGTCTCTAACAATGCTTCTTGATTAAATTTGCCTTTTACAATGTAGGCATTGGCACCCATATCAGCTCCCCTCTGGCGATCTTGATCAGTCGAGAGTGTCGTCACCAAAATAATCGGCAGCTCTTCGTACTCCTGATGCTCACGAATTTTTCTAGTAAGAGACAGCCCATCTAAATTCGGCATTTCAATGTCTGAAATCACCGCATCAAATCGACCTTCTCGCAAAATTTCATAACCCTCCAAGCCATCTTCTGCGGTCACCACTTCGTAGCCTGCATTTTCAAACAGCCGCTTTTCTTGAATTCTGACGGGTGGGGAATCTTCCACCAGCAGAATTAGCGGCTTGCGTGGACTGGGCGCTTCTCGTAATGGCAAAGGCGCACGCTCGTCTGTCCGCTGAATCGATTTAATCAAATCAGCAGGGTTCAAAATGGTGCAAATGTCACCGTTACCGAGAATCGTCAGGCCCACTACGTTGCGAACACGCTTCAGGATGGCGCTTTGAGGTTTAAAGACAACCTCTTGCGTATCGAGCAGTCGATCGACCAAAAACGCACCTAGCTCGTCGCCAGCGCGAAGTAAAAGGCACGCCCTTTGACCATCGGCAACCGTCTGGGCGGGCGGTTGATAGGCCGGAGAATTGGCTAGCTCCAATACATCAAACAGGTCTCGAACAAGGACCGTTTGCCCATTCCATTGAATGGTGTCTTTGCCATCAGCGGTAACAATATCGTCTGGGGACAAACGCATGGTCGTTTGCAAAAATTCGATCGGTAGCGCATGGACCACCCCACGAACGCTGACAAACACCACGTTAGCGGTGGCTAACTGCGTTCTAATTTGGAGGCGGAACGTGCAGCCTCGCCCCGGCATAGAATCTACTTGAACGTTACCCTTTAGCCGCTCTACCTGCGTGCGCACTACATCCAAACCGACCCCACGGCCCGAGATTTCTGTTGTAAAGCTGCGAGTCGAAAACCCAGGCACAAAAATCAGCTCTTGAATTTGGCTAGGAGAGAAGCTGTCTAATTCCTCAGAGCTGTATAGCTTTCGCCGGATAGCCGTTTGTTTAATTTGTTCAACATCGAGGCCGCGACCGTCGTCAGCGACTTCAATAACAATACTGTTAGGGCTTTGATAGCTACGGATCGAAAGCGTAGCTGTGGGCGATTTACCGACGGCCTCTCGCTCAGCAGGCGGCTCAATGCCGTGGTCTATAGCATTGCGTATCAGCTGAGTTAAAGAGTCTTGAATGTCTTCTAAGATTCTTTTATCGGCGGTTGTCTCCTCACCTTCTGTAATCAATTCAACCGATTTAGACTGCTTTCTCGCCAGATCGCGGACCACCCGAGGAAAGTTACGCAAAACCGTTGAGACAGGTAGCAAGCGTAACGTTTGAACCTGTTGTCCCAAATCTTGAGAAATTAAATCCAGGCGGAAACTGTTTTCTTGAGTCGATAACCGCAGCCGATTTATTAAAGCATCGATAGGCGCTTCGTACGGATTAGACGTTTGATTTTGAGCAGCCGGATGACGCCTTTGATGGGTCCGCCATTTACTCCACAGGTCTACTAGCTCCATCATCTTGGCAGTGGTTTGAGCAGTCTGAATGCGGGTGAGGGTCAGCTGTTCGGTCTGGGCCGCTAGCGCGTCCAAATCTCGGGTTTGCACGCGGATAGTTTCTATTCGCTCGATACCCGCAACCGTCTGAAGACTGGCAGCGGGTAAAGGCTGGGTAACAGACGGCTGTAAAAGCGCAGACTGTGTGGAAGCAGCTAGCGCTGAAAGATCATCAGGCTCTGTCGGCTCTTCTGTTGATTCAGAGGCAGGGAGTTCAACCGCACGTAGTTCTGAAACGAGCGTTTTGGTCTCTACTGGCGAGCTGGCATGGCCTGTGGTGGCTTCGTCCATGAGCTGAGCGATCGCATCTATCCCTCGCAACAGCAAGTCGCTTAGCTCAGCGGTCAAAATGGTTGGCTGGCGTTGAATTCCAATCAGAATGTCTTCAATAGCGTGCGCTAGCTGCTCAACATCACCCAGGTCAACACTTCTAGCATCTCCCTTCAAGCTGTGAGCTTCTCGCAACAGCTCGGCCATTACAGCACTGTCATCTGGCTGGCCTAACAGCTGTGCCAGCCCTCGCTCCAATCGCTGCAAACGTTCAGCGCTAACTGCTCGGTAAACCTCTCTCAGCTCTTCATCTTCAATACTGCTACCTGATGCTGCGCCCGCTTCCAGGTTGGCTTCGATGCCAGCTTCAGCATTACTATTGGGCGCTTGCGAGACGTCTAGCTGTGCATCCGGCGCTACGCTATGGGCGGCCTCCAAGTGATCTGACTCTGCTGACTCTGTAGATAACTCCTCATCAGGCAGTACTGGCGCTGCTGCTAAAGATTCGATAGGAGAGCGCTCAGACGTAGCAGGTGCTGACGAACTATTCGCCTCCTCCAAGGTTTGAACAACCTGTAAGTTTTGGATGAGTTGCGCAACGTTAACATGGTTGGGCACACCCACTGTAGCGGTTTGAACTAACGCCCCCATCGCCAAAATACTCTCCCTGATGCTATCGAGAGACTCTCGCGTCAGGATACTCTGCTCGGGGGAGGCCTGTTCGAGTTGGCCAGCAGATTCGGAATGATCAGATTCTTCGGGAACAGACTGGGCCTGAATACGGCTCAGCACCCCTTCTAGAGCCTCTGCCATCTCTGCTACAGGGGTAACTTGCGTAGATCTAGCATCACCTTTTAGGCTGTGGGCCTCTCGCAGCATTTCAACAACGAGTTCTGGGTCTACAGCGCTTGTGGCCAGCTGAGACAAATGCGATTCAAGTCTGTTTAGCCTTTGCTCACTGGTCGTTCTGTAGATCTCGCGCAGCTCTTCATCTTCAATCAGTTCAACGGGAGACCACAGGTCATCTGCCAAGTCAGACGCGTCTTTCTTTAGATAGGTCGCTAGCTCGTCGAGCAGTGCACTTAGACTCTCGGGTGCGATCGCCCGGTTAATATCGGTATCAGCATCAGCAGAAACGGCGTGATGAATCAACCGAGAGATAGACTGCACGCCTTTCCACAGGCTGTCTTGCAGAGGCTGAGTCAGCTCAAGGCTATCAGCAATGAGTCGGTTAGCAATGGATTCAAACTGCCCGGTGATAGCTGCGATCGCCCCTTGAGCAACCTCCAGCGAATCACCTTTTAAGCCCTGAGATTCGTACCGAAAGGCTGCCAGCGCTGCCGTGTTTAGTACCGACACGTTTTGAGCATCTTGTATTAGCTGCTCTAAGGCCTGGGTAATCACCTGCAACCGCTGTTCGCTGGTCGTACGATATAGCCGACGAATATCGTTATCAGCAATCAAAGTCGATGCTGTCGAGGCAATGTCTTCGCTAAGCTCATCGGGCTCACGCTCACCACGAGAGGCAATACCTTCAGTAGCGACGCCCGCAATATATTTGTCTTCAGCATCAGATTTGTCTTCAGTCTCGGACTGGCCTTCCGCATCAGACTGGCCTTCCGCATCAGACTGGCCTTCCGTGCCAGACTCGCGATTAGCACTGGCCTCAGAGAGCGTAGCTTCAATCCGCTCAATCACCTGTCGCGTATTACGCTCGTCCGCAGAAGCATTTTCCTGAGGTGAACTGTCTACCGTTGCCAGACGAACCTGCCGCTCAATTGTGAGCAAAGCCTCTTTCATCAGAGCATGCAGAGCGTCTGAAGAGAGCGAGTGGCCAGAGGATGGCTGCTGCAGAAACTTAATCGTCTGCTCTACGGCTTGGGCAACATCGGCAATCTCCTCTAGACCCATTACCCTAGAGTCTCCTTTCAAACTGTGCGCTTCACGTCGCAGCGTCTCCAACGCGTTCTCACTCGCAGCGCTTGCTGTCCCAGCGCCTGTGCCCAACAAACCAGAAGCATCTGAACCGAGCAAACCAGACTTTAGGACACTGAGTCGGCTTTTGCAGGTGTTCTGATACAAACTGCGGAGTTCTTCATCTTCGATCATCATGATTATTTACTTAGGCCCGCCTCAGCATTCTCGATATGCAGATCTTCTTTAGCGCTGATATGCGCTGCGCAGTACAGCCAGTACATCTACGGAGTAAATCTACTGACGTTGCGTCCTACATCATTTCGCGCAAGGACTGCGCTGTTTCACTGAGCTGCTGAGTACCCGTACGGGTTTGACTGAGGCCTGTCGCTGACTCTTTCGAACTGCGATCGATCGTCTCCATCGCAGTAACCACCTGTCGAATAGCGTCCACCTGCTGCTTTTGAGTGAGCGACACCTGCTGATTATTCATCACCACAGCGTCAATACCTCTTTTAATATCGGAGAAGGCTTGCTCTGTACGCTTCGCAATTTTGACGCCCGCTTTAGCGGTCTTCGTACCTTCTTCTGTCACCATCACCGTCTGGTTGATCAGCTTTTGAATTTCAGCAACTAGCGTATTAATCTTGTCTGCCGACTGCTGACTCTGTTCAGAAAGCTTGCGAATCTCATTGGCAACCACCGCAAAGCCACGGCCATGTTCACCCGCTCTCACCGCTTCTAC
This sequence comes from uncultured Synechococcus sp., assembly GCA_937911865.1. Classification (GTDB taxonomy): domain Bacteria; phylum Cyanobacteriota; class Cyanobacteriia; order Phormidesmidales; family Phormidesmidaceae; genus Phormidesmis. The sequence goes on along the minus strand of CALDSK010000052.1, from coordinate 41,350 downwards.
TGAAGAGTTCAATGCCAGCATGTTGGTTTGGCTAGCAAAGTCACTCACCAGCTGCGAAATGCTGCCAATTTCGTCCGCCTGACCACTGAGGTTGACAATTTGCTGAGCGATCGCGTCAACCTTCTGCTCTAGCGTAAACATCCCCGCTAGCGTATCGTCCACCGCCTGAACGCCAACCTCTGCCTGCGCTTTGGCCGTTCTAGCCGCTTCTACAGCCGCCATCGCCTGCTCTGCCGACTGCCGTGAAGACGCTTCTAGCTCTTCCATGGTGGTACTTGTCTCGCTCACGGAAGCAGCCTGCTGACTCGCAATTCGCTCTTGCTCAGAGACCGTCGAAAAAATCTGTTGGCTAGAGGTTGAGATGCCATTGATCAGGCGCTCGATCAGATTGATCAGCTGACGCCCCCGCAAAATGCCAAGAGGCAGCGCCACCGCCAGTGCGAGTAGGGTCACTAGCGCAGCAACCGCGCGAAATGAATTAGCCGGGCCATAGACGCTTCGACTAGGCAACGATTCCGCTACATAAAAATGCTCTCCTTCTTGCTCAGGGTTAGGATCAACTTTCGTGTAGGCAATCAAACTAGAGCCCGCTCTCACCACGCCCTGATCGCTTGATAAAACTGTCTCAGCGGCCTCTTCGCCATAGTCGGCTTGCAGCGTTTCTTCGTGACCCAGCTCAAAGCCCCAGGTTTTCTCTTCGTCTTCGTGCTTTAGATAATAGCCATCGGCGTTGATGATGAAAAGATCTTCATCTTCGCCCTCATCAGTTTCGCTCTCTTCTAGCTCATCGGCCACGGCAAACATGCTGTCTGCAAAGACATTAATCATAATTAATCCCCTGCGTCGCCCAGCCTGATCGAATACTGGCTCTGCATAGTGAGCAACACCGCCGAACTCTTCTAAAACCTCGCCATCCCGGCGCTGTAGCGTAATCGGAGAGGCATGGATCTCTCCAGGGTTCAAGGTTAAGGCCGCAGCAACGTACGGACGGTCTTTTCGATTGCGCAGTGCTGACTGAGGCAGCGTCTCAACCTGATCGAGATTGGCGTTATCTCTTTCTACACGAATAATTTCCTGGCCTGTTTCGTCGATGTAGCGAACCTTTTGATAGGTAGACTTTACCTCCATCAGGGTCGCCATAGTCCCCGACAGCTGCGCCTTCCAGGTGCTAGCGCTAATGCCATCAAACTCGCCTCCGCTTGTCTCAGCCTCTAACAGACCCTCTAGTAAGTAAGAATTACTGAGAAGAAGCGCATCATTTTCAACGCGTTCGACCTGCTCACTAATCGCTTGAGCTTGCTCTACACTCTCTTCCTCAAAGTCTTCAATCAGAGACCGGGAAGCCACTCTAGTAAATGCTGTAACACCGTATCCTCCAACAATAGCTGCTGGTAGCAAGGTACTCAATAACAACAACAAAAGTAGCTGCCTCTGAATTCTAAAATTCGGAGATTTTCTAGCGATACTCGTAGTCATAGAAAATTTGCCTTAGTAGCCGAAAGATATTTGACGGGGAAATGGTAGATACGCAAATAAACAAGTAAAAAGACGAAAATACAGACCCATAATCAGTCTGTAAGGATAGTAGAGAGAAAGTTACAACGGGCGCAATCGTTTTTGAAAGCCAACCTTGATAACTTGACAGTTCAACAAGGAAAAATAAGATTACGTGAAATCACGGTACTGCATTTCTCAAAGCTTACATCGTTGATAGTATTTAAGATACATTTGGATACTGCCTCATCAGGCTCTTTTTAAGACAGTACGAGGTAATTAGCAGCCCCAAAATGCTATCAGGAGGCAAAAACCGGTTTTTGACAACGAAACCTAGGCAATATTAAGTTTTTTCAACTTATCGTCTTCTTTTTACGGCAAAATGCAGACCCTGACTGTGAGCTGATTCAATTCATTTTCATACGTTTCACATACTTTAGTTATGAAAACTGCAGATAGTCGGCTGCTACCTGGCTACTGTCTTGTTTTAAGAACTAGAAACTGGCGTACAGGCTTAAAGACAATCCTCAACCCTGCGTAGAATTTATCGTGATGGAAGTTCTCAATACCCTGATAGAGAAACTAGAGCAGTTAGGCGATGGTGAGCTTGTACTGACAAGCGAATCTGGACAGTGGCGATTTTACGTTTTAGATGGTCAGCTGCTCTACGCGACCAATCGACTATCCGCGGTCAGGCGCTTTTCTAGGGCAGCGCACTGCTACCGGCCTCGCTGGACCTGGTCAGTCGTAGCCGACCAGGTAGATACTCACCAGGCCTGGGAAATTCCACTGCTAGAGCGAGCCATTACACACGGCAAAATTAGCCCCATTCAGGTCAAGCTCATATTGAGAATGGTGTTAGAAGAGTGCTTCTTTGAGGTGCTGTGCGATGGTTTTGCTGAAAGTGAATGGCGTCCGTACCACTTAGAGTCGTCGTCTGCCTATCGCTCAGCAGCACTGTCTGCCTCCGAAGCCCGTCGAATTCTAGGAAAAGCGCAGCGCCTGGCTCAGACCTGGAAAGAAAGCCCATTGGGCTACCTCAGTTTGGGCATCTCACCGATCGTCTCTGACCCGAGCGTACTGGTCTCACTGCCAGTTCCTAGCGAGTGCCTCAGTGGAAACACTGACCTGTGGGATGTACTGGTCAACCATGTCTCTTCCCTGAGCAAGCTAACTCAGGTATTGTTACCACTGGTAACCGCCCAGAAAATCAGATTTCAAGATATCCCTGATTTACCCCTTCCTGTTGATCGGTCAGCCACTCAAAATCTAGCAGGTGGACTAGGGGTCAGTCTTACTCAGCCACGCCATCAGGAATCGGCGCGCCCTGACACTTCAGCTCCTGCAAACAACTTTTCTAATATCGCCGAACCTCGCCAGACGGCCCTGATTGCTTGTATTGACGACAGTCCTGTTTTGACCCTATCACTCAAAAAGATTTTGACCTCAGCTGGCTACCGTACGCTGAGTATTCCAGAGCCGATGCGAGGATTCTCTAAGCTGATTGAACATCAGCCCGATTTAATCTTGTTAGATCTCATGCTGCCTAACGCGGATGGCTACAGCGTCTGTAAGTTTTTAAGAGAGACGCCCGTTTTTGAGAAAACACCCATCATTATTCTCACGGGTCAAGACAGTAACCTCGATCGGATGAGAGCTAGACTGGCCGGGGCGACTGAGTTTTTAACAAAGCCACCAAGGCCAGTCGCTCTGTTAGAGATGATCGAGAAGCATCTAGACCAGTAGTTGCTGTCACGCAGCTTCTGTGGCACTGACCTTCTGTGGCACTGATTTTCTGTGGCACTGGTTTTATTGTGGCGCTGGTTTTCTATGTCGTTGATTCAGCTTGCATAATCTCGATCAGCTTATTCTGCATCGTTTCTGTGGCCGATACAATAATCTCTGACTGACGATAGTTTTCGCAGTCAGACAAGGCAGGCAGCGGTTTACCCTGATAAGTCGTTAGATAGTAGCCCATTTCTTGAGCCATCCAAGCGAGGGCGGCGGTATCGATAAACTGAGCGCTAGCTAGGATAACGCCTGCTACCTCACCCGTTAGTAACCCGTTAATCGGGGGTACAGGCACTTCGGTAGAGTATTCCGTTTTAAGGTCGATGACAGGATAGTGCGATCGCACCTTATCGGCCATCGGACTCAGCGCTGTACCTAGCACCACCTTTTCACCGGGGTCTTCAATCACCAAAGGCTTACAGTGATCCAAATCATCCGCTAGAGTTCCAACAAAAGTCCCCTGGCCGCGGAGAGAATAGTAGTACTTGTTGTTGGCCGGGCTGAGTGCGATCGCCCCTTCAAACCCATCTGAATTGAGCACCGTCATTATCACCAAATAATTCGGATGCCCGTCCATGTAATAGCGCGTACCATCAATCGGGTCCAACGTAATCAGGTAATCGCCCTGCGGCCCCAGATCAATTGCCCGAAAATACTTCGTATTAAAAGACTGCTCATACTCTTCCCCATAAAATCGCATCTCAGGGAACTTAGCGAGCAACACTACCTCAATAAACGTCTGCACCGATAAATCTGCATCTGTCAACGCATTCGCAAACAAATGATCGCCATCATACTTATCCGGATGCACCGCAATCCGCTTCTGAATCTGCTGGGCATAGGCCCCAGCCACCTTCAAAAATGGCAGCATAGTAGACAAGATTTCTTTCGCGGAAGGGGAAGAAAGCGTCATCAATCAGTCCTCATATAACAACACACCTGAAGCACACACAGAAAAGAATGCGGGACCCAGCAACTTGCTAAGCCCCGCATTCTCTCAATCACACAGCCCGCGACTACGGCGCCGTACTCTTATCGTCAATCAGGCCATCGCCACCGATAATGCCAGGCGGCAGCGCGCCGTTTCCGGCACCATTTTCACCCTCAGCAGGCGCTTTTTTCTCGCCGCCGACCATGCCGTCACCGGCAATCAGGTCCAAACCGCCTTCACGGTCATAGGCGCGGGCCGTCCGATCATCTAACACCATGTCGGAGAGCGCCGTGTCATTGCCAAAGAAGGTACCGTCAAAAGAGGTATCAATTTCAGGGGACGTTGGCTCTTCGTACGCATTAAATCCAGTACCTGCCGGAATCAAACGACCAATAATCACGTTCTCTTTCAGGCCACGTAGCCAGTCAGATTTACCCTGAATAGCCGCCTCCGTCAATACACGTGTGGTCTCTTGGAAACTTGCCGCAGAGATGAAACTATCAGTATTCAAAGAGGCCTTTGTAATGCCGAGCAGCACAGGCGTATAGTCCGCCGGTGCCATGCCTGTAATCGACATTGCTTCATTGACCTGCTCTAGCTGACGGATCTCAACTAGCTCGCCCGGTAGCATGGTGGTATCCCCACCATCTTCGAGCCTGGCTTTCGAGGTCATCTGCCGCACAATCACTTCAATGTGCTTATCCGAAATCGTGATGCCTTGAGACTGGTACACCGACTGTACTTCATTCACTAAGAACGACTGAACCTTCTCCAGACTTGCCATCGCGGCATCGTGCGTCCCTTTGCTTTCTCGATAGTACTTAAAGAACACTTCTAGAATCTGGTGAGGGTTAGAGGGTCCATCGGTCAGTGGTTCACCCACTTCGACTTTTTGTCCATCGCCAATCACCAGGTTCTGGCCTGGCGTTACCGGATAGTCTGTGACCACCCCATCGCTTTCTATCACCTTTATTTCTTCCGTTTCATCTTCTGCGTAGACGTCTTCATCAACGCCTGGACGCGCAGCTAAAATGCAGGCCTCCTTTGGCTTACGAGCTTCTAACAGCTCTTCAATACGAGGCAGACCTTGAATAATGTCACCCGTCTTCGCCCGCTCAAATACGAGCAGAACCAAACCGTCACCGCGCTGTACCAGGTCATTGTCTTCAATATGCAAGACGGCACCCGTCGATACTCGGTAAGGACGAGCAATTCGCATAATTACGCGATCGTCTTCTACCCCAATCACCTGGCCAGATTCAGTATTCTTAACGCCTTCTGCGATCACCGTGTTATCAACCAGCAAATCGCCGACAGAAACAATCGGCTTGTTGCCGTTGGTTTCTACCGCTATCTGGTCGGCCGCGCGGACCACCAGTACCCGTCGAACAGACTCTAGGTCTTCGCGTATACCCCGAATTTCGCCCGCTTCCTTACAGCGAATTTCAGTGCGAGCAATTACTGCACCTGGTGTAATCTCATCGCCATCTTGGACCAGCAGTCGCGTTCTTGTGCCCCCTTGGGTTTGGTCCGCTTCGATGTCTCGGCGCACCACTAGGGTCTCCAAAATCACTAGCTGCAGGCGCTGAACCGCATCTTCGCCTTCGCCTTCTGCCTTCATCTCGATGTCAGCAGTTAGCTGCGAGCCGCCCTCATCGATATCAAGCACTAGCTGCGTGCGCAGAATTTCTAGCCCTTCGACGGCCTTCACCCGCTCGCCGTCTTTGTACAGCAAACGCTGAACTGCCTTCAGCCGAATACTCTTGTCGTCGCTGTCACTCACAGCCGCCTGGCTAGGAACCGACGCCTCTTCAGGCACTTCAAACTCCTGCACGGGGCGCAAGAGCAGCGCGGACCCTTCTGGTGTCTCGACATATTCAACGTAGCGGAGAGAATCGGCCACCACGCCTGGCATCACCTCTTCACCAGCGTTCACAATGGTGCCGCTCTTCTTACCAGAATCGCCAGGGCTATCCACCATGTGAATGTCCCCAGGGCGCACCACAATCTCACGCAGAATGTCATTTTTCTGAGTGACTTCCACCACACCGCTGGTCTGACAGAAAATGTCTTTTACAACCTCTGTACCCGCTTCGATGTATTGGCCATCTTCCACCATCAGTAGAGAGATGTCCTTATTAACTTCGTGAGCCTCTTCTGGAATCCAAAGCAGCGTGCCGCCTTTGGTCACTTCGTAGCCAGTCTTCGCCTTGCCGCGCTTGGCAACTTCTACCCCGGCAAATTTGATGATGCCCCCCGTTTGCGTGCGGAAGGTATCGTCTACGAGTTCAGCCACGACCTGACCGTTGGTTACTTTCGTCCCTGGCGTCGCGTTAATCGAGAATTTCTGACCGCTAGAGGTATTGAGGAAGTAGTGTTCGCGGCCTTGACCACTCTCTACTTCTACTTCAGACTGGTCAAGCACCACAGAAGCGGTGATAATTTCGACCTCCCGGCCACCTTTTCCATCGTTAGAGGTATTCGTAAGACGAACCGTACCGCCACGCTCTGTAATCAGCTTAGTCTCGGCCAGTACACCTTCTGCATCGACCTGGTCGCCGTTTCTCACGACGGGCTCAGCGCCCGGTGGCAAGTTATAGACCTCACCAGAGAGCACCCAAAGCAAACCACCTCGTTGGGCAAGGCGAGTCAAGTTGCCCTGACGGTCGGTCTTCTCCTCTTGTATCAAACCATCAAAAGCGACTTCTCCAGACAGATCGGAGGTCACGTCCTTACTGGCTTTCTCAGTAACTTTGCGAACTCGGCTGGTGCTAGCTAGCTCAGCAATCATCTCGCCTTTTTTAATTTCGTCGCCTTCTTTGGCAAACAAAATAGAGTTTTTCGGCAGTGAGACCGAGTACTCTTTACCATTGCTTTCAATCGAAATCTGACAGTTCTCGTCCATCACTAGCGCATCTTCGCCGTGGCGAGTGCGGAATGCACGAGTGCGCAAACCGTCAGGGATACGAATCGTACCGCTACGCTTGGCATTTACCTGCGGCGCGAGTTCACCGGTAAAGGTACCGCCTGTGTGGAACGTCCGCATGGTGAGCTGTGTACCCGGCTCGCCGATAGACTGTGCGGCAATAATACCAACCGCTTCACCCAAGTCCACCATGTGAGAATGTGCCAGACTCCAGCCATAACAGTGCTGACAAACCGAGCGGGCAGCTTCGCAGGTCAACGCAGAGCGCGCTTTTACCTCTTTGACTTTGGCAGCGCCAATGGCATCCGCAATATCATCTGTAATGGACTGGTTGCGAGCAACAATCACCTCACCCGTTTTAGGATGAACCACATCTTCAGCGGGGACACGGCCCAACAGACGATCTTTAAGCGGAATCAAAACCCGTTCGCCGTCTACCATCGGCCGGACCGGAACATAACGGGTCGTACCGCAATCAATCTCACGGACGATAACGTCTTGAGAAACGTCCACCAGACGGCGAGTCAGGTAGCCAGAGTCGGCGGTACGCAATGCCGTATCTACTAGGCCCTTGCGCGCACCGTAGGACGAAATAATGTACTCAGTAACCGTCAATCCTTCTCGGAAGTTGGTTTTAATTGGCAGGTCAATAATTTCCCCTTGGGGATTGGCCATCAGACCGCGCATACCAACCAGCTGACGCACCTGCGAGATATTGCCCCGTGCACCGGAGTTAGACATCATATAGACGGAGTTCAGCGGGTTGTTGTCGCGGAAGTTCTCCACCACCTTATCTTTGAGGTACTCGCTGGTTTCATTCCAAGTATCAATTACCTTCTGGAAACGTTCTACTTCAGTGATTTCGCCTCGGGTATAGCGCTCTTCGGTATCGCGAATCTCTTGTTCAGCTGTTTCTAGCATCGCCTTTTTACTGGGCGGTACTTCCAGGTCGTCTACGCTAATAGAAACGCCAGCTTGAGTTGCATACTTAAAGCCTAGGCTCTTAATTGAGTCGGCCATCTGAGCCGTACGGGCCGTACCGTAGTGCTCAAAGGACCAGGAAACCAAGTTCCTCAGCTGTTTTTTATCGATAACCCGGTTTCTAAAGACAACAGGTTTAGATTTGTCTTGCTCTGTCATGTTTGCCCCTCGTCCGCTTAGCTGCTGGTTGGTCTGGTTAGATGTATCTGAATGTTGTTGAGTCAATGCTGTGTGGTGTGATCGGGCGCTAGTTTGGCTGAGCATTCTAGCGCCTTTTTACCGGTTCGTTGTCTATTCGGCCAAGGCACCTAGTACGGCGTGGTTGTAGATAATTCGACCTGGCGTAGTTTCTACGTATTGAGAAATGACTTCGCCGTTTTCATCTTCACGGACCCGGCGGAACTTGTATATTTTGGTCTTGCCGCCTGAGCCGTCGTCTTTAACTTCTACGGGTTCGCTATCGTCTTCGTCGGTTTCGATGGTGCCCGCAAAGCGAAGCCATACTTTGGCGTGCAGATCGACGTTGCCCTGTTCGTAAGCTGCGATCGCATCCTCCATATTGGCAAAATAGCGCCCAGCCCCTTTCTGTTTACCCGGGTTATCTGCTGTCAGGTAATAGCAGCCCAGTACCATATCTTGAGAAGGCGTAATAATCGGTCGACCCGTTGCCGGAGACAAAATATTATTCGACGCCAGCATCAGCAATCGCGCTTCTGACTGCGCTTCCAAGGAAAGAGGAACGTGTACCGCCATCTGGTCACCGTCAAAGTCAGCGTTAAACGCCGGACACACCAGCGGGTGCAGCTGAATCGCTCGGCCTTCCACCATGATTGGCTCAAACGCCTGAATACCTAATCGGTGCAGCGTTGGCGCCCGGTTTAGCATCACAGGATGGTTTTCAATCACATCTTCCAGTACTTCCCAGACGCTGGGATCATTGCGCTGAATTAGCTTTTTGGCTGCTTTGATGTTATTCACCATGCCCTGACGAATCAGCCGGTGAATCACAAAGGGTTGAAACAGCTCGATCGCCATCTCACGAGGCAATCCGCACTGATGAATTTTGAGATTCGGGCCGACAACAATGACTGAACGACCCGAGTAGTCAACCCGCTTACCCAATAGGTTTTGGCGGAATCGGCCCTGCTTACCTTCAATAATGTCAGATAGAGACTTCAGCGGCCGGTTGTTGGCACCCACCACCGTTCGCCCACGTCGACCGTTGTCGATCAACGCATCGACTGCTTCTTGCAGCATTCGTTTCTCGTTACGGACAATAATCTCAGGCGCCAAAATCTCCTGCAAGCGGGCAAGACGATTATTCCGGTTGATAACTCGGCGGTATAAGTCGTTAAGGTCAGAGGTCGCAAAACGGCCACCGTCCAACTGCACCATGGGCCGCAAGTCAGGTGGAATAACCGGAATCACATCCAGCACCATCCAATCCGGCTTAGAGCCGGTTGCAATAAAGTTGTCAATCACGCGCAAACGCTTAATGAGCTTGGCACGCTTTTGACCCTTAGACGTTGAAATCGTCTCGCGCAGCAGCTCAGCCGTTTCTTCTAGCTGCAAATCTTCTAGCAAGCGCTTTAGCGCTTCGGCGCCAATACCAACTTCAATTCCAGCCAGCTGAGAATCTTCGTCATACAGCTGATCCTCAATCTCCATCCACTGATCTTCACTCAGCAGCTGCTTGTAGGAAAGGTTGTCAGCATTGCCAGGATCCAACACGACGTAAGCGTTGAAATACACAATCTGCTCAACATCCCGCAGCGGCATATTTAGCAATATAGCAATGTAGCTAGGAATGCCTTTGAGATACCAAACGTGCGCAACCGGAGCCGCTAATTTGATATACCCCATGCGGTGACGGCGCACCCGCGACTCAGTTACTTCTACACCACAGCGCTCACATACAATGCCACGATGGCGCACGCGCTTGTATTTTCCACAGTGACATTCCCAGTCTTTCGCAGGACCAAAAATTCGCTCACAGAACAGACCGTCCATTTCTGGCTTCAGCGTTCTGTAGTTAATCGTCTCTGGCTTGGTGACTTCACCGACGACGGTTCCGTTAGGCAAGGTCCGCTCACCCCAGTCTTTGATTCGCTCCGGTGAAGCCAGACCAATTTTGACATAGTCAAACCGCTGTTCTACTTTCGGCATCCTTTGTTTATTCCCTTACAACTTAATGAGGTTTTATGCTTTCTCTGGCGTCTTTTCCCTGACGTCTGCGCTCTAGCGTCTTTTCCCTGACGCCTTTAAAGTCAGGCTGCAACTGCGCCGTAGAATCCTTGTTCAGCCTCTTTTGCGACTCGGTGCTAAGTAAACTACGACGCGTATTGACTTCGCTCGTTTTGCCTTACAGCGTTTCAGTCCGTTCACCTGGCGTAGGCGTCGATGAAACCACAGCCGATCCTGGCGGTGCAATAGCTGTACCGGTCGTTCCACCGGCACCCGGCGCAGGCTCATCGCGTGAAAGCGACTCGTACGTAGGCCGAGAAGGCGTCCGGCGGTTACCGACATCAGCCATCAGATCAACCTCGCTGTCTCGGCTGGTTCCATCTTCTTGGGTCTCTAACTTATGAACCGCAATGTCCAAACACAGCGACTGAAGCTCGCGCATCAATACCTTGAACGACTCAGGCGTACCCGGACGAGGGATCGCTTTGCCCTTAACAATCGCATTGAGCGCTTCGTTCCGGCCCTGCATATCGTCAGACTTCACGGTAAGCAATTCTTGCAGGGTGTAAGCCGCACCAAAGGCTTCTAGTGCCCATACTTCCATTTCACCGAAGCGCTGACCGCCTTGTTGAGCCTTACCACCCAGCGGCTGCTGCGTAACCAGCGAGTAAGGACCGGTAGAACGCGCGTGAATCTTGTCATCAACCAGGTGAACCAGCTTCAGCATGTAGGACTGACCCACCGTAACTTCTTGGTCAAAAGGTTCACCCGTACGACCGTCGTATAGCTGAATCTTGCCAGGATTATCAGGGTTAAAGACCCAGTCTTTGCCTGTCTGCTCACGAGCATCTTGCAGCTTGCCGTGAGTCGTTTCCATGGAGGCCTCTTCGCCGTACATTTCGTCAAATGGCGTCACCTTGAAACGCGAGCCCAGGTTTTGCCCGGCCCAGCCCAGCAGTGCCTCAAACACTTGGCCTACGTTCATCCGTGACGGCACACCCAGCGGATTTAGAACAATGTCAATCGGCGTACCATCGGGCAAATATGGCATATCTTCCACTGGCAAAATCCGAGAAATAATTCCCTTATTACCGTGGCGGCCAGCCATTTTGTCACCGACCTGAATCTTGCGCTTTTGAGCCACATACACGCGGACGACCATGTTTGCCCCGGGTGGTAGCTCATCGCCCTGCTCACGGGTAAAGACACGCACGTCTACCACGCGGCCTTTCTCACCGTTAGGAACGCGCAGGGAGTTATCGCGAACGTCTCTCGCCTTTTCACCAAAGATGGCACGTAGCAGTTTTTCTTCAGGCGGCTGGTCCGACTCACCTTTGGGTGTCACCTTACCGACCAAGATTTCACCGGAGCTAACCCAAGCACCCACGCGAATAATCCCCGTTTCATCTAGCTGACGCAGCGCGTCCTCACCAACGTTGGGAATTTCACGGGTAATCTCTTCAGGGCCAAGCTTGGTCTGGCGAGCTTCAATCTCATACTTCTCAATGTGGATTGAGGTGTACACATCTTCATACACCAGACGCTCACTGAGTAAAATCGCATCCTCGTAGTTGTAGCCCTCCCAAGGCATATAGGTAATCAGCACATTCTGACCAAGCGCGATCTCGCCGCCTTCTGTGGCAGAACCATCTGCCATCACCTGACCAGCCACAACCTTAGCGCCTTCATAAATCAGCGGCCTTTGGTTCAAACAAGTGTCCTGGTTCGAGCGCTGATACTTCTGTAGCTCGTACGTATGCACAGAGCCCTCCGGATCAGTCACTTTAATCCAGTTGGCATCTAGGAACGTCACCACACCGTCAGTACGACTGATAATAACCATCCCTGAGTCGCGAGCCGCCTGCGCCTCTAGCCCAGTACCTACCAGAGCGCGCTCAGGCCGCAGCAGAGGGACCGCTTGGCGCTGCATATTAGAACCCATCAGGGCTCGGTTGGCATCATCATGCTCCAGGAATGGAATCAGCGATGTAGCAACTGAGATGATTTGCACAGGTGAAACAGCAACATAGTCAACCTCTTTAGGGGTTGTAACTGTGAAGTCCTGTCGATAGCGCACAGGGACAGTCTCACCCAAAATGTTGTTATTTGAATCAATCGGAACGTCGCCAGGGGCCACGCGCAGATCGTCCTCTTCGTCGGCGGTCATATAGACCGCTGGCTTGTCTTTAATAATTTGGCCATTTACAACTGGGAAGAACGGCGTTTCGATAAAGCCAAAGTCATTGACCCTGGCATGGGTAGCCAATGAACCAATCAGACCCGCATTGGGACCTTCAGGCGTTTCAATCGGGCAAATACGACCGTGATGCGAGGGGTGAATATCGCGAACCGCAAAGCCTGCACGCTCACGAGTAAGCCCCCCTGGACCCAAGGCACTAATCCGGCGCTTGTGGGTTAGCTCGGCGAGAGGGTTGGTTTGGTCCATGAACTGAGACAGCTGGCTGGAGCCAAAGAACTCTTTAATAGCCGCAACCAAGGGCTTAGGGTTGACCAGAGACGCAGGCGTCAAAGAGTCCGCATCAGACACGGTCATACGCTCACGAATGATCCGCTCTAATCGATTGAGACCGACTCGCACCTGGTTTTGCAGCAGCTCACCGACTGAACGCACTCGGCGGTTACCTAGATGGTCAATATCATCTGGGTTACCGATATCAAACTCAAGGTTGATGAGGTAATCGATGGCTGCAACGATATCTTGAGGCGTGAGGACGCGAGTGGCTTCTGGAATGTTCAATCGCAGCTTCCGATTGAGCTTGTGACGGCCAACTTTGCCCAAATCGTATCGCTTGGGATCGAAGAAGCGTGAATCGAGCAGCTGCTGACCACCGTTTACGGTAGGCGGCTCACCGGGACGAAGCTTTCGGTACAGCTCTAGCAACGCTTCTTCTTCACTAAACTGCCCTTCTTTATCAATGGTCTTCTGGAAGTACTCGGGGTTCCGCAGAGAATCGAAGATTTCACCATCACTTAGGCCCAAGGCTTTGAGCAGCACCTGAGCAGATAGCTTGCGAGTCTTATCAATACGAACCCAAACCAGATCGTTCTTGTCAGTTTCAAACTTCAACCATGCGCCACGGTTAGGGATCAGATTAGCCGTGTAGGTACGACGACCATGCTTGTCAGTTTCTGCTTTGTAGTAAACGCCGGGGCTACGAACAATCTGATTAACGATGACACGCTCTGCACCGTTGATGATGAAGGTACCGCGATCGGTCATCAGCGGCAGATCGCCGATAAAGACTTCTTGCTCTTTAATTTCTCCCGTTTCCTTGTTAATCAGGCGCGTAGGGACGTACATTTGTACTGAGTAAGTACTGTCACGACGCTTGGCTTCGTCCACCATGTACTTGGGCGATTTGAGGCGATAGTCCTTACCTAGAAAGTGAAGTTCTAGCTTTCCAGTGTAATCAGTGATGGGAGAGAAGCTTTCTAGCTCTTCCACTAAACCTTCTGCTAAGAACCAACGGAAGCTTGCTCGCTGAATTTCGACGAGGTCAGGAAGCAGGTGAACGGGTGGCTTTTCAGCAATAGGAGAGTCAATAGCAGCAGACTCAATAGCAGCAGATTCAACGGTAGCAAGGGTAGTGTCAGTCATGCGTTTCCTCAAAAATCGTGCCGAGCAGGGCAAACGGTTGTACAGCAAATGGGATGCAGAAAAAGGGCGGCTTCTACAGCCAGAGAAGAAGTGAGTTTAGCCTTAAAGGGGGTGGATTCGGCCTCAGCTTAAATGGCGATTGCTTCAAATCTCATAAATTGGATATTTTGAAGCACTAAGAATTGTAAACTCGCCGATAATTGAGCGATATTGTCAAAGAAATTCAAGAGTAGAGACGGTAGTAAACAGGTGAATATAAGGAATAATGGTATTGAGAGAATGAGTAGCTTCAGCTTGCATGTAGAGCTTGTATCCTAAGCCTGGTGTGTTGTTGAGACCTTTCGACCAAAGAAATAAGATGGCTTAAACAGTGCCTGTGAGCGAAGGCATAATTTTTGGGCCTATATATCATAAGCCAAACGTAGATCTTAAAAATATCAGATTGTCAAGATGTCTGATCGTACATGTTACCTTTCCATATCAAAAATGGTTGTAATCACCGACTATTTGTTTCATTAGCTAGGCACCATAGTCAGCTATCGCCGCGGTTTTTACAGACCGTTCTTTTGAATCAAATCAGCTTTTTCATTTGAGCTTATGAAAGCGTGCTTTACCCTCTAGGAGACAGCTAAGCGCTATCCGTCCTAAAAAACGCTGAGAATCAGCATGGGAGCGCACTCTAAGAAGCAAGGTCTTCGGGCAAATTAAATAGCCGCTGTGCATTTTGAGTGGTTTGCTGAGCCAGGGTTTCGATAGAGACGGATCTAAGCTCAGCAACATGTTCGGCGACGTACTTAACGAAAGCAGGCTGGTTACGCTTCTCTTTACGCTTAGGAGCAGGCGACAGAAAGGGACAGTCCGTTTCTACCAAGATGCGATCGCTCGGGACCATCTGAGCCGACGCTTTCACCTGTTTGGCACTTTTAAAGGTCACAATGCCGCTGAAGCTAATGAAGAAGCCCAGGTCCAGAAACCATTGAGTTTCTTCTGGGTTCCCCGTCCAACAGTGCATTACACCTTTCACAGACCCTTTAGTTTGAGCAAAGGTCTCTAGCACCTCAGCCATCTCGGTAGCAGCCTCCCGACAGTGATTGATCACTGGCAGATCTAGCGCCTGAGCAATTTCTAGCTGAGCTGTGAACGCCTGCTTTTGCAAAGCCCTATCGTCCGATTTGAAAAAGTCTAGCCCCATCTCACCGATGGCAACCACCTTCGGCTCGGACTTAGCGAGCCGAATAATCTCGCTCGCACTGCCTTCTGTCCACTTATCCATATCTAATGGATGTATCCCGACGGCCATAGAGACCTCAGGATATCGGTGGGCGATCGCTTGAATTTTCGAGAATTCAGACGGGTCTACACATGAGTGCACCAGATGAGCAACACCAGCTTCTCGCCAGGCCGCAGCAACTTCATCCCTATCGACATCAAACGAGTCGAAGTTGATATGAACGTGGGTGTCAACGAGGCGCATCTTCTCTCTACCGTGAGCTCCCATTCACCACCTAGCAACCAGTTCTAAACAGTTAGATTCTAAACAGCTAGAACTGGATAACTAGCTAGACCTAGAAACTAGAACAAAGTCACTAGGCACTAGCCGCTTCTGCGGTTGCTTCTGTCGTTTCCGGCGTTCCTTCTACGGCCTTCAGTGCCCGGGCCAGCTGAGACTTCTTACGAGCACCCGTATTTTTATGCAGCACACCACGCTTCACTGCTTTGTCGATTTTGCTCACAGCCGCAGACATTCTTTCTTGAACGAGCCTGCTATTTTCCTCAGAAGGATTAGACGCCTTTGTTGCAAGCGCTTCGTGGTATCGCTTGGTCAGGGTTTTAACCGCTGATTTGTAAGCTTTGTTACGCAAACGGTTTCGCTCTGCAACTCGAATGCGCTTGATCGCAGATTTAGTATTTGCCATAGGTTATATAAGCTGGATTGCTTCGCTGCTTGCCCTTTTAATCAGACTATCAGAACTACTAATAGTAGCACCGATGTCTCATCTGTGGTAAGCCATAAATCGTTTTCATTGCGCTGACCACTGGAATTCCACGCTAAGCTAATGGAAACCTCTGTGATTTACTTATTATCTCTCTTCTTACATGCTGCGAATTATCAATCAGCTAGATGATGCCAAAGCAGAACTCCAGCGTATTTGCGATCGCACTCACGACACGCAGGTAACAGAGAAAGAAGCGACGGTACGCGAAATTATAGAAGCCGTGCGACAAAAGGGAGACGAGGCACTACTCCACTTCACCCAAAAGTTTGATCGCCAGATCCTGACACGCGCGACCTTACGCGTAGACGGCGCTCAGCTAGACGCAGCCTATCAGCAAGTTTCACAGGGTCTACTCAAATCCATTCAAAAAGCCTGTCTCAACATCGAAGCCTTCCATAAGCAGCGAGTACCCAGCAGCTGGGTAACGTTTGAAGACAATGGTGTCGTACTCGGCAAACGGTATACGCCAGTCGAAAAAGCAGGCATTTATGTCCCCGGAGGCAGAGCGTCTTACCCCAGTACAGTGATGATGAATGCGATTCCCGCTAGGGTCGCTGGGGTGTCTCGCATTGTGATGATGACACCAATTGGGCCGGATGGAAAAATCAGTCCTGCGGTATTGGTAGCCGCTCAGGAAGCGGGCATTGAAGAGATTTATCAAGTAGGGGGAGCGCAGGCGATCGCAGCGCTGGCCTACGGCACCGAAACAGTTCCAGCGGTCAATGTGATCACTGGCCCTGGCAATGTATATGTCACGCTGGCGAAAAAGCAGGTGTATGGCAAGGTAGGCATTGACTCACTAGCAGGGCCTTCAGAAGTGCTGGTGATTGCAGATAGCACAGCGAACCCGGTACATGTAGCAACCGATTTATTGGCGCAAGCAGAGCACGACCCTATGGCCGCGGCGGTACTGATTACCACAGATAGTGCGCTCGCCGAGGCGGTCGTCCAAGAAGTGGATAAGCAGCTCGCTGAGCATCCTCGCCAAACGCTGACCGAAAAGGCGATCGCGCACTACGGCGTAGCCATCGTCGTCAAGACATTAGAAACTGCCGCTCAGCTATCAGATATATTCGCCCCAGAGCACCTAGAGCTAGAAGTTGCAGAGCCTTGGGATTTGCTACCTCATATTAATCAAGCAGGGGCTATTTTCTTGGGTCACGATACCCCTGAAGCCGTGGGCGATTATTTAGCAGGGCCAAACCACACCTTGCCTACGTCAGGAGCAGCTCGCTATGCCTCTCCGCTAAGCACCGAGACCTTTATGAAACACACCAGCCTGGTGCAATACACTCGCAATGCCCTAGCTGATGTTGCGGCTGATATTGACGTTCTGACCCGAGCAGAGGGCCTGCCCTCTCACGGAGAGTCTGTACGGTTGCGAGTAGAAGAAGGACTGGGTTGAGCGTCATCTAAATCTGTATTCAAAAGCCGTAGAGGAAAGCGGGTATACAGGTGCGCCCGTTGACCAGTAACAGTCCGCGTTAAGAAGTACAGCGGTAAGGGTTCTTGCAGTTGAAAAATCAGGTGCGAGAAGGCTGCGGGAGAGACGCTGTCACCCACATGAAAGAGCTGATGATGCTGATAGCCATTAGCCGTTGGTCGCTGATAGGTTCTTAGCGTTACTTGCTGTGTATCTAGTGACCAGTATTCGGCTATACCAAGTTGAGAGAACTGCTGAGCCCGTAATGCTCTATGGCCATGCTCTGGATTAATGTCGATAACCCAATGGATCTTTGACGGGGCAGTAACTGGGTTTGAGAGAACTGGGCTTGAAAGAACTGAGCTTGAAAGAACCGTAAGAGAGGGTACAAGCCTGCTGCTTGTACCGGCTGGCCTATTATGTGAAGAGCTTGCCTGTGTAGGTATGGTCTGTGTGGGCACTGTCTGTATGGGCATTGCGTAGCGCGATCGCACCTCTAACCCAGATATTTCAGCGAGGGCAACTTGAAGTTGTTGTTGCAACAGTCTCTGTGGTTCTAACGCCTGCTGCAGCTTCAGCGCTAAATTTTGACCGTCCAGTTCTCCCATTAGTTACTGTGGGGCTAAGCAGATTTATTTTTCTCCTCAAGCGGCTTGGCCTGAAGCTCCTCAGGATAATCATCTAGCAAGTCTTTGTTTTCTGCAATCCATTTCACAATAGACTTGGCGATAGCTGCCTTCTGCCTAATTGCCCGAAGCGCTTTAGGCAAGTCTAGCTCTTCAGCCGTACCCGGATGCGTCAGGTCAAACATGTCCGTGCTCACTAAGTCAACAATGCCAAATTCGGACTCTAGATAAGTGAAGGTATCTAAAAAGAAGACGGCGCTCTCCCAGCAAGGCGGATTGATTTTAAGTTCATCGTTGCTGGTCCACATAGTGTTCACGGCGTATTTCTTTATCCTCTCGGTGACAAAATCAGGTGGCATTCAGGTATCTGTTAAATTTGTGTACCCGGGGTTGAAATCTCGCTCAACAGGGTAAGGTCCAACTTCAGCATTTACACCTCTAGGCTTTGCGATGACCCAAAACTAACCATCTCTAACTCCTTAGAAACCGTACTCTTTTACAAGATCTGTGAGGCGCATTATGGAGCAATATTTGCAAGAAGTTGTTGTTAATGAATTTGGTGGCCCAGAGCAGCTAGAAAATCAGGTCTCAGCGCCGCTTAGTCCTCAAACAGGTGAAGTGGTGATCAACCTGAAGAGTATTGGCATGAATCAGGCAGATTTAATGGCTAGGCGCGGTGAGTACCGATTGAGCTCCGGAGATCCGCCATTTACGCCAGGAATTGAGGGGGGTGGCGTGATTTCTGCGGTGGGGGAGGGGGTCGTGAACCGTCATGTTGGCCAGCGAGTGACGCTCACTATTAGCGCACCTGCTGGGAGAGGGACGTATCGCTCACAGTTTTTGGCGTTGGCAGAAGAGACCATACCGGTGCCGGATGAAATTGACGATGCACTCATTGGCGCGCTATGGCTACCATTTTTGACCGCCTGGGGAGCGCTAGTATGGCGGCAAAATGTGACAAAGGGACAGACCGTGATGTTGCCAGCGGCGAGTAGTAGTGTGGCGATCGCAGCCAGTCAAATTGCTAAGCATCATGGGTGTACCACTATCGGTATTACCACTAGCCCAAACAAAGTAGCGCTTCTAGAACAAATAGACGCCGCTCAATACGACCATATTATTGTGACCCGTCAGGCAGACAATAGAACGCCCTGGTGGCGAAAGGTAAAACAGATTACTCAGGGCAAAGGCGTTGACGTTATTTTCGATCCGGTTGCCGCTGGAAACTTCTTAAACACCGAGATTCGTCTACTAGCGGCAGGCGGGACAATTTGGGTATACGGGCTACTAGGAACACCCGACAAAGTCGATGTCTCACCTTTGATCCGTAAAGACGCTTCGATTCGGGGATGGCTGCTGAATTTTCTAGCCGGATTACCAGCAGAGCAAGCGGGCTACGAACATATTTTAGAAAATGTGGCGGCAGGAACCTATACTCTGCCAATCGCTGGAACCTTCTCTTTAGATCAAATTCGAGACGCGCATACCGCGATGGAACGAGGTAATCACATCGGTAAATTCATCTTGAGACCGTAAGCACCTTGCCTAGTTGGCATAAGGTTGGCTCAAGGCTATCGGCTTACTCAGCAACAGCTTCAGGCTCAGCTGGACTGGGCCTAGTCGGTGTAGAGGCAGGTTTTTGCGCCAAACTGAAGATAATCAAGCCAGCTATAGCTAGAGCCACCAGCCAGATCCAAGGCTTTGTAATCAGACTGCCGCCCTTATGAGGTGCGGTTGTACCCACACGGTCCTCTACAAAAGGAGAGGGTTCATCACGGTTCGTTATCGGCGTGTTTTTGTTTTTAGGCATGAGCAGTGGAGGTGGAAAAGTTTTAGCCAGTTGAGGCGGTATACGAGACACTACAGGCACTGCCGTAGGCGGCAAAGGTAGCGACAGAATAAAGTTAGAGGACTTCGACTTGGGTACTGCTCTTCAGACAAATATGTCCTTCAGACAAATACATCCTTCAAGCAAATACGTTCTAACAGACAGCCGCTGTCAAAGATACCAGGGCTTTTTGTATTTGCGAAGTATTCTAGACGATGGCAAGCAGCGTAGAAGCATTCTGCGATAAGAAATCATCCTACAGGCACAAACACAACATTATCGACTAGAAAAGCTATACCGGGTCTTTACACTGCAATAGCGACAGCTGCCAGATCAGAATCTGAGATATAGCAAATGTCCTGATGCATTAGGACATTTGCCCTAGAAGAGTTGCTTGTCCGCTGTAGGTTGCAGCTACTCGCTAGTGTCTTAAGCAACTCTTCGAGAGCTATACATCCGTCCAGCAACAGGGTTGATATTTGGCTGAAAGCGCACTGAAAGAGCACAGTCCAACGAGGAATCAGTCTGACTATGAAAGGATGGATAACCATACAGGCCATCTTTCAATAGGCTCACAATAGTACTTTCAAAAAATATAACTAAAAAAGCTTTTCTAACGTGTCAAATATCGAAATTAAAAAGCCTATTTATTCCTTCACTCATTAACAGAAATTGATTTTACAAAGGACGAAATCAAACACTTAAAACCACCTGAAAAGAGAATATTGCATGGCTATAATACAGCAATAAAAATCGATTTATAGCGAGAAACAACTGAGTTCTAGAATGTTTTTTAACTGCATAATTGTTTTTTATACTGAATTACAGTTGGAAATACAATTCAGCCAAATGGCGTAGAAAGCATCAATTATTATTACTACTTTCTCGTGAAGCACTGAATATTCCGTAAATCCACGCGGAATATTTCACCGAAAAAATACGGGACTGCGTACTTCTAACGAACAGAAATCCATGTCATATCAAAAGG
Organism: uncultured Synechococcus sp.; assembly: GCA_937911865.1. Taxonomy (GTDB): domain Bacteria; phylum Cyanobacteriota; class Cyanobacteriia; order Phormidesmidales; family Phormidesmidaceae; genus Phormidesmis. The sequence goes on along the minus strand of CALDSK010000052.1, from coordinate 20,562 downwards.
TTTTGGTACCACTCTATCGACTTAGGTATTTCTCTCTATAGTTTCCAAAACTAAGATATATCAACCTTTTTCGCTATGAGAGCAGCGCAGGGATCACCCCCCTGGTCGTTTTGAATCAAATTTGTCTATCTTCTTTATAGGAACAAAATCTAAGTATTTTCTCTAATCAATTTCATTAGTTACGTTAGCGAATTCAAAGATATTTAGATCAGGTTTCTACGGCTGCAAATAGATGTCTAAATCACAGATATTTAAGCGGAATTTATTTTCTTTGCGCCGCACGACACTTAGCCACGCTGCTAATAGCAACCGGCTAGAGTGCGCTACTTTTGAAAGGGTGTTTTCACATGTCTCGGGATGCGCTAATTGTTGGCATCAACCAATACCAGTCTCTGCCAGGGCTCAATGCACCAGCAGCGGATGCGGAGGCCGTTGCCGCTCGATTGCAAACTCAAGGTGAGTTTCGAGTACAGCGGATGCCAGAGGTGCTCAACAAAAATAAGCAACCTGCTGTAGGTCAGCGGCGTAGTGTCACCGCTCAGGGACTAGAGGAATCGCTGATTCAGCTGTTTAAGCCTAAAGGCCAAAACATACCAAATACTGCGCTGTTCTACTTTTCCGGGCACGGCTTACAGAGAGAGGCCGGTATTCAAGAAGGCTATCTGGCAACCAGCGATACCAATCCTGGAAACGGTAACTTTGGAATCTCCTTGAACTGGCTCAGGCGGCTGTTGCAACAGAGTCCTGTCAGACAAATTATCGTGATATTGGATTGTTGCCACAGTGGTGAGCTGCTAAGCTTTCGAGACGCTGACCCGGGCGCTATTGCTGGCGTTGACCGACTGTTTATGGCAGCCTCTCGCGAGTACGAATCTGCTTACGAGTCTATTGAAGGCAAGCACAGCGTCTTTACGCAGGCGCTGCTATCTGGATTGAATCCTTACAATCAAGACGGTGGTAAGGTCAGCAGCTACGGGCTGACTGAGCACATCAGCCAGCAGCTAAGAGGCGAGCTACAGCAGCCACTCTTTGAAAGCTCTGGGAGCGAAATTATACTCACGCGTGTGAGCGGCCTCAAGGCAGCGTTTTCTAAAACCCCTATCAGTACGTTCTCTCGGCTTAAAAAGCTCTCCTTCGGATTTTGCCCTTATCGAGGGCTCTCACCTTTCGACGAGGCCCATGCAGATTACTTCTTTGGTCGCGAAGAGCTAACCACACAGCTACTAGAGAAAGTAGAGCACAGCAATTTTTGCGCACTGGTCGGTGCTTCTAGCAGTGGTAAAACATCCTTACTGCGAGCGGGGCTAGTACATCATCTACACAAGGGTGAACGGATCGCTGGCAGCGAGCGCTGGCAGATCAAGCTGCTGAGCCCAACCCAGCATCCGATAAAGGGGTTGGCAGCTGCGTTTGCTTCAACAGCGGCCGACGGTATTCAGCGGGCAAGTCAGATGCACCAGGCGGAGGCCTTACTAAACGCCCAAACAGGCGGCGGTCTAGCGCAGTTGGTGCGAGCAGCGCTGATGAAGCCTAACGAAACTTCGATTCCGGCTATCTCGAAGCTGTGGTTAGTGATCGACCAGTTTGAAGAGCTTTTCATCCCAACCGACAATGCTGCAGTCATAGCAGAGCGCCAGCAATTTATCCGCTGTTTGATAGAGGCGCTTGAAGACCCAAGCGTTCCGCTGGGAGTCGTGATTGGGCTGCGGGCTGACTTGATGGATGACCTGCTGCCTTACCCACAGCTGAAAGCACTGATAGAGAAGCATACGGTGCTACTTACACCCATGAATTATCAGCAAATCAAGGCTGTAGTGAAGAAGCCTGCAAAGAAGATGGGTATCGAGCTAGATCCTACGATGCTGTATACCCTGACCATGGATACCAATGGGGCACCTGGTGAGCTGGCATTGATTCAGCAGACCTTGCTTGAGCTTTGGCGAAAGCGAGACACCGGAAGTTCAGGGTCAGCGCCGCCTAGACTTACGATGGACGCATACATGGCGTTGGGTGGCGTAAAAAACGTAATGACCCACCGGGCAACAGCCGTAGTTGAAAGTCTGAGTGAGGAGATGAAAAAAGCGGCTAGGCGAATTTTTCTGTCGCTCTGTGAGCTAGGAGAAGGCAGAGAAGATCATCGCCGTCGGGCGTTTCGGAGTGAGCTCATCAATGAGAACTTTCCAGAAGAGCTGATTGATTGCACGCTAGACAAGCTAGCGGCAGAAAGGCTGGTGATTATCTCGCAGGCTTCGATTTCGACCAGCTGCTGCACGGAGCAAGGCACAGAACTTCCCAGCGCTACCTGGCAGACCCAGCGAGACGAGTCTTCACCGCTAAATACATGGTTTTTAAACAACGTACCCGAGACACCGCAGCCCATGTTGGGCTCGCCTAGAACGGTAGATATCGTGCACGATTCTTTGGTGCATGACTGGGATTTGCTGCGTACCTGGCTAGCAGAATCTCGCAGCATGATGCGTCAGCAAAGGCGCTTGGAGCGCAACGCGAGAGAGTGGGAGGAGCGTAAGCGGCCCACAGCGACAGAGCACTTGTTAGGTGGAACGCAATTGCAAGAGGCGCTGGCTTTTATGCAGCTCAATCACCATGAGCTATCAGCGTTAGCTCAAGACTTTGTGAACACTAGTCGCAAAGTGCAAGGGCGCCTGCGAATGCGCACCAGTATGTTGATTCCGATTGCACTATTGGCGGGGATGGCAGCTTCTCTTGTCAGTCGATTTATTCTGCCGCCGGCGCTGCGATCGCCAGCCGCCGTAGATGTGCAGCCAAGCAAGCGCGAGCCAACGAGGACAACGCATGAATCAGCAGTCCCTGAGGTTTCCAAGGAGGACGACACGCAAAATGGTCCTGGGATCTGGCAGCGACGGGGCGCAGGGCCATCAGCTACGAAGACGTCATCTGAGACGTCTGTAGAAGCATCGCCGTCTGCGACTGAAACACCGCTAGAGTTTGAGTCGACACCGAGGCTACCCGCGATGCAGGTGAGCCCTGAGGTATCGCAGGCCATTGGAAAGGGTGACTATGTAATGGTCCCTGCGGGAAAAATGCCGTCGCCGTCTAACCCAGACGAAGAGGTAGAAGTTTGGCTAATTCAGCCGAACGGTTTAGAAATGCCTGTACCTGTTGATGCGGTAAGAGAACCTGCCACCGTAGGAGGCCGTCAATAGTCCAAAGTAAGAGTCCAGAGTAATAGTCCAGAGCGTTCACTGTTAGCGACTGACTTGGCTTAAGCGACTGTTAGTAAATGTGAGAGAAAAGAAGCAAGTTGACAAAGCATAGCGCCACTGACTACAGAACTTTTAGCCAATGGCGCTATGCTTTGCATGGGTTTATGACAGTATTCTTGTATTAGATACTCATGTATTGATCATGTATTAGATTAGTGTCTTATCCCTTGTCGCATAGCCAGTTCTAGAATGCAGATTCTGTCCGTCGCGCTGACTAACTTTAAGACTCATAAGGAACAACAGTTTCATTTTGAACCAGGCACCAATGCGATCTGCGGTGAAAATGGGGCAGGAAAAACAAGCATTCTAGAAGCGATCGCCTGGGTTCTGTTCAACTACCAAGGCAACTACAAAAAAGAAGACCTGATTCGCAATGGGGCTAGCAGCGCACAGGCTAGAGTGGCCTTTATTTCTAGTAAAGATAGCCGTACCTATGATGTACAGCGCTCTACGACTACTGGTTACACGCTATACGACCCGCAGCTAGCGGAAAAGCTGCCGTTTACGCGCACAAAGGATGAGGTACTGCCCTGGCTACGTCAGCACTTAGGCGTTGCACCCGGAACAGATTTAGGTCAGCTGTTTGCTAATACAATCGGCGTTCCCCAAGGGACATTTACCGCTGACTTTTTACTCTCTACAGAAAAGCGAAAGCCGATTTTTGACACTATTTTGAAGGTAGAGGAGTACCGTGAAACCTACCGTCAAAGCAACAGCCTACGAAAGTATGCAGAAGCGCAAGTGCAGCGGCTAAAAGACCTGATAGAGCAGTATGAGGAATCTCTACAGAGCTGGGACGAGCTACAGAACCGTCAGCAGCAGCTGCAGCTAGAAATCACTCAAGGAGAAAGGCAGCTAGAACGCCTAGAGACGCAGCAGAAAGAAATAGCCGAACGACGACAGGCAGTAGTGGAACAGGCGGAAAAAGTACAAAAGCTCCAAACCCAGCAGCAGACGCTAGCAAGTCAGCTGGAAGCTCAAAAGCAGGCGGCTAACCGCGTAGAGCTTGGACTCAAGCAGGCTCAGCAGGCAGCTCAGATATGCCAGACGCAAAAGACAGCGTACGAGCAGTTTTTGGCAGCAGAGTCACAGCTAAAGGGACTGAGCGAAACGCAGCAGAAAAAGCAGCAGATCTTGCAGCAGCAGCAGCAGCTTCAGCAGTCCTTGGCCACTAGTGAAAAAGAGCAATCGCGAATCGAGGCCAAGTTAGAGCAGCTTACAACGTCCCAACAGGAGCTGAGCGCGCTCGCAGCTGGCGTTACCACTCAACTACAGCTAGAAACTGAGCGAACAGCCCTGCTGCTGCTGCTGCAAACGCTTTCGTCGAGTCGCTTGCAGCAGAAAAACTTGCAGCAGCAGCAGCAGCGCCTAGCTCAAGAGCTCAGTCAGATTGACACTGAGCTGAAGCGGCTAGATGGATTGCAGGGGGCAATCGCCTCAATTCCTGACTGGGAAAACCAACAAAACAGGCTCCAAGAGCAGCTGAGCCGACTAGCGGCCGCTCGACAGTTTGAGCAAGAGCTGAAGGCATTGAGTGAAACGGGACAAGCGCGGCAGGATAGCTACCGCGCGCAGGTGGTATCAGCCTTACAGCTGTTGGAAGGGTGGGTGGAGCGGTTTGAAGCGTTGGAGAAGGCAGCGATCGCACCCATAAAAGACGCTTTGTTTGAAGGCGGCATTCTCTCCAAAGAAACGCTAGCCATGATCAACGGAATTCTATCGGACCTCAGTAAACAGACCGATGAGAAAAAGCTTCAGCAGCAGAAACAGGCCTTACAGAATCAGCTGCAGCAGGCCTATGCGCAAAAAGCTGAGGTCGCAGGCAGGCAAATGCAGGAAAAGAAGCGATCGCAAATTGCAGCACAACAGCAGCAGCTTCGAGAGCAGCTTAGCGATATTGACCAGCAGCTTACCCGCGAATCAGCCACGACTCAAGCAATAAAAGAGCTAGAAGCTCAGCTGCAAACGTTAGATAATCCCAGAGGAAAACAGCAAATATTAGAAAAATCGCTACAGCAGCAGCGGGCGACAGAACGCCAGCACAAAGCGTTACAGGCCACGCGGGTAGCAGGCGTAAACCAGCTAGAGGCGATCGCCCTAGCGCTCAAAGAATTTGACCAGCTAGAGGCGCAAATTCAGCTGCAACAGCGACAGAGACAGACGCATCAGCCAGGATATTTACAATATGTCCAAAATCAACAGACAGCCAGACAGCTAGAGCAGCTACAGGCAGAGCATAAAGCCGTCGCCGGGCAACTCAGTGAACTTCAAACCCAAAAAGCCGCTATCGACAAACAGCTGGCGTCATTGAACGAAGCGTTTGACCCCAATGCCTTTGCTGCTATTAATAAACAATTTTCCGATGTCAATTCTCAGGCCGACCGCTTGCGGGGCAGCCTGCCTCAGCTGCAGCAGCGCTTCAAGGACTTGACTGCGCAAATAGACGTGCTTAAAGCTACAGCTCAAAAGCGAGACCAGGCAAAGGCTGATATGAAACAGCGCGAGCGAACTAAGCGGTTTGTAAACTATGCACGGAAGGTTTACAAGGCAGCGGGCCCTCGCATTACTGAAAGGTATGTACACAACGTCTCCAGAGAGGCCGATCGGCTATTTCGGGAGCTGCTGGGACGCGCTAATGTCGCACTGACCTGGAGCGCTGACTATGAGATTACGGTTCAAGAAGAATCACATACTCGGCGATTCATCAATCTTTCTGGCGGAGAGCAGATGTGCGCAGCGTTGGCCGTACGGTTAGCGCTCCTAAAAGTACTGGCCGATGTCGATGTGGCCTTTTTTGACGAGCCAACAACAAATATGGATAGACCCAGACGGCAGGGTTTGGCAGAAGCCATTGCTCGAATTAAGTCTTTTAAACAGCTGTTTGTCATCAGCCATGACGATACCTTTGAGCAGGTCACAGAAACCGTAATCACAGTAGAAAGAGAGACCTGAAGCAAGAGAGACCTGAGCGTTCTCTCAGCGTGCTGTGACCTGCTGCATACTACCAGCCCCACAGCAGAAAGGATAGAAGAGAGTCTGCAGGCTTTGTCGGGAATGATATTGGAGGGTTCAGTGCAACAGAAGCCCATAAGCTGTAGCAGATCCCAGATACATACTCCAAGAGAAGACTTGCACCTGCGGGAATTTGATTCTTTTCTTATTCGCTTCTTTTAGTTATTTATGAGCACCTATTCGAGCGTGGCAAATTTCGCGGCAGACCAGAGCCACGCGGTGCCTTCTGGCGAATCGGAGGTAAGCGATGTCAAGGCTTTGTCGAGCTCACCTGATGAATCAATCTCAACAACTGATCCATCGGATGAACTAACCTCCGAGAATAAGACAGCGTCAAACAGCACAGACAAGGTAGTGTCCGTCAGCCAAGATTCTCTGAATACAAAAACGCTCAAACAGATTTTTCAGCTGTCCCCTATTGGTATGACCATTCTGGATCTGAGCGGCGGTTTTCTGAGTGCGAATCAAAGCTTTTGCGATGCGGTAGGCTATACCGAACGTGAGCTGATCATGCTGACGTTTACAGATTTGACACATCCTGAGGATGTTCCCTTGCTGAGGTCTTTGGGGAAGCAGCTGCTGAATGGAAAGCGGGTTCATTTTCAGATAGAAACCCGTCATTGGAGTAAGAACGAAAAGCCTTTGCACGTGGGGCTAACGGTCACAATGGTGCGAGATGGACAGCAGCGGCCCATTTGCTTTTTGCTTCAGGTCGTGAATCTGACTGAGCAGAAGTGGATGGAGGCTCAGCTCCGCCATCGGGATTTTTACGACGCTTTGACGGGGCTTGCTAACAGGGCGCTATTTGTGAACCGAGTGGAGCAGGCAGTTATTCGCCTAGAGCGGAATGCCAGCATTCAGTGCGCGGTCCTATTTCTAGACCTCGATCGGTTTAAGGTCATCAACGATAGCTTGGGTCATACGGTCGGTGACCAGCTGCTGTCAGCACTGGCAGGCCGGTTGGAGTCTTGCATTCGCCGATGCGATACCTTGGCTCGGCTGGGGGGCGATGAGTTTGCGATTTTGCTGGAAGAAATTGATGGCCTAGACGATGCACTAGCGGTGTGCGATCGCATTCATACCTGCCTCAAAACGCCTTTTAAGCTCAGCAGCTACGAAGTCTTCGCCAACATCAGCATTGGCCTAGTGTGCAGCAGCATAGGCTATGAAAAATCGAGCGACCTACTGCGCAACGCGGATACCGCTCTGTACAGAGCGAAAGGACAGGGCGGTAACTGCCACACCGTATTCGATCAATCGATGCATCAACGGGCGGTTGCATTGTGGCAGATGGCCACTCAGGCGCAGTTTGCGGTGCAAAGAGAAGAGCTGACGTTAAAGTATCAGCCAGTGGTAGACATTACGAGCGATCGCGTCGTTGGGGTAGAAGCCCTCATTCGCTGGCATCATCCTCAACATGGTTCTATTTCACCTAGCGAATTCATTCCAGTAATGGAAGAAACAGGCGTCATTACCTTAATTGGGCATTGGGTATTGCAAGAAGCCTGCCAGCAGGTGTGTAACTGGAAAAAGGACCTACCTGCCAATTGTCCGATCAAAATCAATGTGAATCTTTCGGCCCGTCAGCTAGCCCAAAGCGATTTAGCTGAGCAGGTCGCTAGGGTATTAGAAGAAACGGGCTTGTCTGAGAAAGAGCTGAGGCTAGAAATTACAGAAACTGCCGTCATGAAGAACTCGAAAGAAGCCATTCAGGTACTCAAAGATCTCAAAGCACTGAACGTAGGCATCTGCATTGACGACTTTGGAATTGGCTATTCTTCACTTAGCCGACTACAGCAGCTGCCGATTGACATTCTAAAAATTGATCGGTCGTTTGTGCAGAATATCGGAGCGTGCGGAGAGAACACCGAAATTGTGCGCACCATTATTGACCTAGCCGACAGCCTGGGCATGGATATTGTGGCAGAAGGCGTAGAAACGATAGAGCAGCTGGAAGGACTGCGAGCGCTGGGATGCCAAAATGTACAGGGATTTTACTTTGCTAGACCCATGACACCTGAAGACGCACTACGATTTATTCAAGAATCGAACTCGTAGCAACCGCTGACAAAAAAGTCGTGAAGGCCGAAACCTTCACGACTTTTTCTATACATTTGCTCCGTACATCTGCAACAACAGAAAGCAAAGTCAACGAAGCGCTAGGCAACAGATGCGGGCTTACGGTAGCTAGCAACCGTTTCAGTTGTGTTCGCGGCTTGAGCCACTGTAGCAGGCTTAGCATCTTCAGCTGTGTTGTTAAAGCCAGCCTGGTTACCAAGAGCAAATGCAACCAACCAACCAACGATCAAGAGTGCTAGAACAATAGCCATTTTTTTCGATTCCTTGTGTTTTAAATGAAGTTATGAGTAGGCAGTGATGCCAATGAACGAAAGGGAAAAATCCCAGGGAACGCTCTAACTTTTGCATCAGAATCTACTTATTAAGTAATGTAACGGATTTATTATGCAAACGTCAACTAAAAAGTCAATAAGCAGAAATACCTCATGACTTAAATATAGCGTGTCACTGAGTATTTATACTTTCTATTTTCAATGACATGCATATAGTGGTTTAAACTTCAATTCTTTTTATAGAGAGAGTTCTAGCCATCTATCGCTAGATGGCTGAAAGGTTAAAGCTGGCATGTAAATTTTCTTTTCAAGCATCAAGCTTTCATGGTTTTAGAAAGTTTTACCTTGTCAAGGGGTATCCGCAGATAAGAAGTTTTTGGCGGTAGAACTGAGCTGCTGTAGAGCGCTTAAGCTAGTGACGCTGTAGTCGGCATGGCAGTGCCAAGGGAAATCGCCGCTGGGATCTAAGTAGACGGCAATGGTATTAGCGTTCTTAGCTGTGAGCAAGTCGAACTTATGATCGCCGGTCATGACAGCGTCAGCCGGGGTGAGAGACCAACGAGATAAAAGACTGTGAATGCCGTCGGGACTAGGCTTGGGCGGACAGCAGCTGCGACCAAGGATATCTGCGGGCGCAAAGAGGTGGTCTAGTTTGCAGGCTTTTAGAGTGATGTGTGCGATCGCCTTCGTATTGCGAGTCAGGATGCCAATACGCTTCCCCTGCGCCTTGAGTTCACTCAAAAGAGCCTGCGCACCGGGTTGAGGTGTCGCCTGGTGCGCGATTTCGATTTCAATGTCAGTCAGCTGCTTTTGCTTTTGGGCCAGTTCGCTTGCAGGTAGGCGATCAAGCGATTCCAAGATAGGTTCGTTTGGGGGCAGGCCCAAAGCACGGCTGATAGCCGGAAAGTCGTGAAGGCTTTCGGTCAGGGTGCCGTCCATATCAAAGATCCAGGCGGTGCGGGAGTAGAGCATAGGAAAACAGTAAGTAGAAGCGGTGAGCTAGCTGGGTTATGAAGTCAGGATAAATGTAGGCGATGTGACTGATAAGATCTTTAAGCTTATTACAGACGCATGAACGACCTATGACTACGATTAACGATAACTATCTCAAGCTCAAGGCAGGTTACTTGTTTCCTGAGATTGGGCGACGGGTAAGAGCCTACACGGAAGCAAATCCGAATGCGCCTGTGATTAAGCTAGGCATTGGTGATGTCACCGAGCCCTTACCCGAAGCCTGCCGAACAGCGATGATTACAGCTGTAAAGGAGATGGGTGAGCGTGCTTCCTTTCGAGGATATGGCCCTGAGCAAGGCTACCCTTGGTTACGAGAGAAGATTGCCAAGCAAGACTTCCAGGCACGTGGCTGTGATGTAGATGCCTCTGAAATCTTTATTTCTGATGGTTCTAAATGCGACTGCGGCAATATTTTAGACATCTTCGGTGATGACAATAGCATCGCGGTTACTGACCCGGTGTATCCGGTGTATGTAGACACAAATGTTATGGCAGGTCACACAGGAGAAGCCGACGAATCTGGTAAGTACGCGGGCATCACCTACTTGCCTATCAGCGCAGACAATGATTTTGTTGCTGAGATTCCATCTGAGAAAGTCGATCTGATTTATCTGTGCTCACCTAACAATCCAACGGGCGCATCCATGACCAAGGATCAGCTCAAGGCCTGGGTTGACTATGCAAAGGCTAACGGCTCTATTATTTTGTTCGACGCGGCCTATGAGTCTTTTATCACGGACGAGTCTATTCCTCACTCTATCTATGAGATAGAGGGTGCGAGAGAATGTGCGATCGAGTTCCGTTCTTTCTCGAAGAATGCAGGCTTTACAGGTACACGCTGCGCGCTGACAGTGGTGCCAAAGTCTCTCAAAGGCAAAGCGAAAGATGGCTCTGAGGTGGAGCTTTGGGGCCTGTGGAATCGTCGTCAGTCAACGAAATTCAATGGCGTTTCTTATGTGGTGCAGAAGGCGGCTGAGGCTGTGTATTCTGCATCGGGACAGCAGCAGACTAAAGAGCTGGTGAGCTTTTATCTGGAAAATGCGAGAATTATTCGCGAGCAGCTGACGGCGGCCGGCATTCAGGTCTATGGCGGCGTGAATGCACCTTATGTGTGGGTCAAGACACCAGATGGGCTCTCCAGCTGGGACTTTTTCGATAAACTGCTGAAGACTTGCAACATTGTAGGAACACCAGGTGCTGGCTTTGGCGCTGCAGGGGAAGGCTATTTCCGCATCTCCGCATTCAACAGCCGCGAGAACGTCAATGAGGCGATGAAGCGCATCAGTAAGAAGTTCACAGCGGCAACGGTTTAAGATATAGATAGCGTTCCAGCATGTCGTTATCTGGCCCTCTTCAGCTAGGCTTCCATGTTTATAGAAGCCTAGCTGAAGAAAGAACTGCTGCATGGAAGCCGGAATGCCAGCAGTTATGTATTTCTGATTGCTTGTTCTATTGCAGCGACGCGTATGTAGAAGGCACGATGAGCGTGAGCAACTATTTTAGCGTTCTTGATGAAGCACGGATAAAGGATGGGTAACCTCGTAGTAATAATGCGTTTCTTCTCCTAATCATCCTTTACGCACGATTACATATTTCTTTCCTAGAAAATCTTCCAGATTTTTAGCTATGCAATCGAATACACGTGCGTTTTTACCACTCAAAGATTTGACTTTAAACCTGAAGACTATCTAAAACGTAGATTCAGTGCTTGATATATCTGTTCGAATATTTTTCCAATAGTGCTAGTGGCACTATGGCAGAGCTTAGCAACTAGAGACTCAGAATCAGCGTGCCTTTAGCCATAGGTAAGTGCACACTGGCCATTCTGTTGTTTTTTAGTGACATCGATCAACCAAGCTTAAGAGCTAGGTGAAGCCGTACCAACCTCAGAGGGTGTCAGTCGATGCTGGCAGGTCAATAAACAGCCAATAAAATACCTACAATGACAAAATCTCTTCATATAGGACCTATCAGCGACGTTGAGCTACAGACATTAGAAACCTGTCAAAACTACCCCATTCGAACAATTGGTCATATTCAGCCACACGGTATTTTACTCGTCCTGAAATCTTCTAGCTTAAGCATCACACAAGCTAGTGCAAATACAAATTCGGCGCTGGGACTCTCCCCCGAAGACCTGCTGGGAAAATCCTTGACCAGCATTTTTCCCGATGAAGAGGTTGAAGATCTTAGAACTTGTCTGAGAGAGTCAGACAACTTTGGTGTACGTACACTAACTGCCCGTATTACCGGGGAACAGTTTTATATTTATCTACACCTCCAACAAGATATCATCTTATTAGAACTCGAACCTGTAAGAACAGACGCGTTTGACTTAGAAAGTCTGCAACGACAGATAAGTCAGATGACGACAGTTTTTGAGAAGACAACGACTATACTTGAGCTTAGCCAGCGCCTAGCTAAAGAAATTAGAGCGCTCATCAACTTTGATCGGGTGATGATTTATCAGTTCTTGAGCGATCAAAGCGGCATTGTGATTGCTGAAGAAAAGCACACTGGCATAGAAAGCTATCTGGGCTTACACTATCCGGCCACAGACATTCCGGCGGAAGCTAGAGCTGTCTTTACCGAGAACCCGCTTCGATGCATTCCAGATATCAACTACTCACCCGCGCCAATTATCCAAGCTGATAAGTCGCTGACGCAGAAGCCTTTAGACATTAGCGCGACTTGGCTACGAGGTGTTGCACCCGCTCATGTCGAATATCTCAAAAATATGGGGGTAGTGAGTTCTCTCACCATGCCTTTACTAGATGAGAGCGGCCTATGGGGGCTGATTTCTTGCCATCATAGTCAGCCTACCTACACAACCGCAGAAACCCGCAGTATTCTTGTTCTATTGTCAAAAGTTGCTTCACTCAATTTATTTCGACAACAACAGTTAGAACGGAATGTCTATCGAGAACAAAGGAACTGTTTTCTGACCGATTTGAAAGCAGCTAGAAAGCAGGATGATGCTTCGTTACAACAGGTGCTTATCCAAAACTCTCAGCTGTTACTTGATGTATTTAAGTCTGAAGGATTGGCGTTTATTTTCGAACAAGATATTACGATAGTCGGTACCACACCGTCTGAAGCTGATATTCGAGGATTGGCTCGCTGGCTGAAAAAAAAGCCTGATCCAACGTTCTCGACTTGTGCTTTATCTCAAGAGTATTCTGAGGAGAATATTTGTTCAGACTTACCTGCCGGGCTATTAAGCATTTCAGCGGCTACGCAACATTCACAGTCGATTGCCTATCACATTGTGCTGTTTCGCCCTGAGCAGCTACAAACCGTTTCTTGGGCTGGTCAGCTCAATTACACATGCAAATTCAATGAGTATGGAGAATTAGAGCTGGGCCCGCGTAAATCTTTTGAGCTGTGGAAAGAGCAGGTTAGGGGACAGTCTTTACCTTGGTCGGCACAAGAGCTAGAAACGGCTTCAGACTTGCACAGCGTACTTATGCAAGTTGCTCTCAATTCTTCTGAAGCCGCGCTTCGTGCCAAAAGCGAGTTCTTGGCCAATATGAGCCATGAAATTCGGACACCCATGAACGCTGTAATTGGGATCACTGAACTACTCAATGAGACGGAGCTAGATACACGCCAGAAAAAGTATGTCTCAATCATCCGCACCGGTAGCGATACACTTTTAACAGTCATCAACGACATCCTTGACTTTTCTAAGATTGAATCTAAAAAAATGATCTTAGAAATGGGTCGTCTTGACCTGTATCAATGCATTGAAGACGTCACTGCATTATTCTCTAATCAGGCAGCAGAAAAAGGACTGACTTTAACCAATCGGATTGAATCTGGCAATAATCCTTATGTGTTTAAAGGTGACTTGGTACGACTACGCCAAATTCTAGGAAATTTTGTCAGCAACAGCATAAAGTTTACTGAGAGTGGTGCCATAGAGGTCTCTTTAAAGGTCCATTCCATCCGCTCAGCACCCGCGAAAAAAGACACTGCTTATCAGTATAAAATCACGGGGAAAGTTAAAGACACGGGTATTGGAATTTCCCCAAAAACAATCCAGCATCTATTCCAACCGTTTTCACAGGCTGATGCTTCAATAACTCGACGGTACGGCGGCACCGGGTTGGGCCTCGCTATCAATAAAGAACTCATTGAACTAATGGGGGGTGAAATCTGGGTGGAAAGCGAGATTGGCAAAGGAACAACATTTGGCTTTTCGATCAAACTTGAACCCTATGAGCCCCTGATTCTAGCCAATTATCTTGAGAAGAAAACTGAGCTGAGCCAAAAACATTTGCTCGTTGTAGACGGAAATGAGGTCAGCCGTCATCATCTGAGAAGGCAGGCTGAATCTTTAAATTTAGAGGTGTGTATTGAACACTCAGCAGGAGGCGCACTCGTCCAATTGTTTCAAGAAAAGCGCTTTGATGCGATTTCCATTAGCGATCAGCTACCCGATATGGACAGCCATCAGTTGGCTCTGAAAATTTCGAGTATTCCAGATTTTCAAACGATTCCAATTATCCTAGTACAGACGCAACAGACGCGCTCACTCAACGATAAGGACGCCCTAGACAGTAGAATTACCCTGCTCCAAAAGCCGGTCAGCCAAGAGAGTCTGCGAAATGCATTGATACCGCTTTTCCTAGATGAGACGCTCTCTTCGTCTGAGCAGTTTCCTGACAGGCAGTTAACAAAACCTAAGGTCAGTGCAGAAACGCCTTTACGAATTTTGCTAGCCGAAGATATCCCACTCAATCGAATTGTGGCGTTACAGATGCTGAGATCGTGTGGTTATAGAGCCGATACTGTCAATAACGGCAACGAAGTGCTAACAGCGCTTCACCATCAGCCATATGATCTGGTTCTAATGGATATACAAATGCCAGAAATGGATGGATTGACGGCCACGCGGCAAGTCCGTTTAGCGCCCGATATCATTCAACCTTACATCGTTGCCATGACGGCAAGTTCGATGCAGGGCGACCGGGAGAGGTGCCTTGCAGCAGGGATGGATGACTATATTAGTAAACCGATTCGTAAGCGCCAGCTAAGAGAAGTGATACAGCAATGTCCACGCTTGCCTCAAATGCTTATGTAGGTGTGGCCTAACCATGGCTCTGTCTAATCTTTGTTGTTTTGGGCAGGGCCTCATCACCTTTCAACTCATCGATCGCAGGCGGGTAAGCTGCATTTTTATCGACCGTGATGACTCTCGGCTCGATTGTATGCGAAACGGAACCGTATAGAGCGGGTCGCCTTGAATCCACTCCTGCCCCAGGTATAACTGGTTTTTGATTACGTTGAGTAGAGCAGATGGCGTCATAGGCCAGACTGCTCTATGGCTGCTAGTACGTTTTGATGGTTGGCAGTATCCCCCGCTTGCAGGTAGACATCAGCAGATTTTCGTAAGTCTTCGAGAGCCCCTTTGTCATCGTTGAGAGAAGACTTCAACAGCCCTCGCTTGTACAGATCAGACGCATCGTCAGGATTGAGTTCCAAGGCTGTGTTGAGATCGCTTAGGGCACCGTTTAGATCTTGCACGCCAACGAGCGCACTGGCACGGTTGGAATAAACAGAAGCCTCCCTAAAGGGATTGCCGCCCGTGGCTTCCATGATTTCCAGGCTACGGCTGTAGTCTTGAATTGCACCTTCGTAGTTTTCTTGCGTCAGGCGAATGTTACCGCGACCCAGATACAGCGATTCGCTACTAGGATTAGTTTGGAGGCCCCTGTCACAGTCTGTCAGTGCAAGATCTAGCTGCTGGGTTGCGAAGTAGGCGCTACACCGATTGTTGAGGACATCAGGGTCGTTAGGATTCACCGCTAGGGCTGTGCTGTAGTGAGCGATCGCACCTTCCTGGTCAGCAGGATTGCTGTTCGACTTAATCTCACCCGTGACAATCAGCGCTGTCACTGAGTTGGGATTTATCTCTAGCGCTTTTTCTAGCAGACCTAAGGCCTGTTCTTTTTCGCCGGACTCATACTTTAAATAAGCCTGGTTAATAATCGCTTGAACGCTGTTGGGATTAACAATTAGCGCCTGATTGTAATCATCAAGCGCTCCTTTTTTGTTACCCAGCCGAGATTTGGCGTAGCCCCGAGAAGAAAACTCGGCGGCGGTGCTAGCCGTTAGCTTACTCGCACTGACCCAGTCGGCAGCCGCGCCCGTTCTATCACCTAAATCTTCTTTTCGACTGCCTCGATTGACGTAGGCCGAGATTGTTGTTTCACCATTTTCAATGGCAAGATCCAAATTCTGTAGGGCTTCTTGTGCGTTTCCTTGAACAACGTTTACGCTAGACCATTCCTTGTACGCTCTTGCATAGCTAGGATCGGTGCGAAGAGCGCTGCGGTAGTCATCGACAGCGCTGTCATATTGGCCTGTTTCGTAGTAAGCATTGCCTCTTTCTGTGAGCGCTTCCGCTGGGTTCTCAGACTGATCTGCGGCTTGGATAAATGTAGCGATCGCCTCCTGATAGGCCCCAGTTGCAAACTGTACTTTCCCCTTCACTAACAGTGCCGATGCATCGTCAGACACCTGCGCTAAAACAGAGTCTGCCTGCGTGATCGCCTGAGCGTATTCACCGACCTCAAGATAGGCCCGTGCCAGCTGAGTCTGCGCATCTGCATCGTTGGGATCTTCTGCGATCGCCTTTTCTAACTCGTTAACAGTCGCCTGATAGTCTTCTACCTCGGCAAGCGAAGCATTCTCGTTAAAGGAGATTCGGGGTGTCACGCCAACTAACACACCTGCGGCTAGCAGCAGCCCACTTGCAGCCAGTCCAACCCTTTTCCACGGCAGAGATGAACTAGATGAAGCTGAACTGGATAAAGCTGAACTGGATGAAGATGATTGAACTGAGGTAGGCGGCGCACCGTCCTTTGAGAGAGCAGTGTCAGTTGAGACTGCCGTGGGAGTACTTGCACCCGGGACAGCAGTTGGCCCCGGCTGTAGCGAAGAAGAACCCGAGGGCTGAGAAACAGCCGTTTGGGCCTGCCTCTGGACATGCTCTAGAGTGTTGGTCGATAGAGCAGCCAGCATATCAGCAGCTGTCGCGTAGCGGTTTTGAGTGTAGGGATGAATAGCCCGAGAGAGAACAGCTTTGATGCGATCGCTCGCATTGGGCGCAAACTGTGTCCATAGCACTTCACCGGTTTGGCTATCAGTGGGCAGTTCGGCAGGCGATCGCCCGGTGAACAGAAATACCATCGTCAGGCTCAAGCTGTAGAGATCGCTTGAGAACGTCGGTCGTCCGGCGGCCTGCTCAGGGGACATAAATCCTGGGGTGCCGATGACCAGAGAGCTTTTTGCCTGCCCAGATTGGCGAACAACGGTACTCATTAGCTCCTTGACTGCGCCAAAGTCGATCAGACACGGCAGGTTATCGGATCTGCGTAGAATAATATTGCCTGGCTTGATATCGCGATGAATAATATTTTGCTGATGAATGGGAGCGAGCGCTTTAAGACAGTTGATAAGGAGCGAGCGCACTCGATCTTCTGGCCAATCTTCTTGCACCAGTTCAATTAGTGGCGAACCTTCAATCCATTCCTGTACCAGAAAAAACTGCCCCCCTTCTTCAAAGTAGGCATATAGATCAGGAACCTGATTGTTACCCTTACTGACAGCCTCTAGCACAGCGGCTTCGCGCGAAAAGCGCGCCTGCACAATGCGAAACACATCAGGGCGATCGTGCATTGGCTTTAGCTGCTTAATCACGCAATGCCGACGCGAGGGCATTTGAGTATCTTCTACCAGAAAAGTTTTGCCAAAACCGCCTTCAGCCAAAGCTTTAATAATGCGGTAGCGATGATTCAAAAGAGAGGCGCTCATGAGAGGTAACCAGGCAGAAGCGAGTGGGAAATAACCAAAGGAGGAAAAAGGACGCGGATGCACACTGGTAACTTTCATTACCGTAAAAGCTTTGATTCGCTACCGTCAAGGAATATTAAGCTTGATGTGCGATCGCACCGATTGCCTTTCTCATTTTCTTAAAACACCCTCTTCAGACATACCGACAAAACAGCATTTACGGACAACAAATCCAGTAAAAAAGCCCGTAAAAGCGGAAGCGGTTCCTCCTATAGTGATAGGGCAATTAGTGATGCGGCGATGCAATAGCCCAATGCTTTATGTTGTCTCAAAAAAACAAAGAATCAAATCCCAAAGTTGTCACAGAAGGGAACTTTAAATCTTTCTGGACCGCTAGCTTTGTGCTGCTGAGTAGCTTCGTCGCTTACGGCTATTCGTTCGCTAAATCCAATATTTTCAATCAGGTACCTGTCATAGAAGCGCTAATGGACAGCCGCCTGTTCACTAGCGACTTCTATATCCAGGAGATGACCGGGTTTACCCCCCGCTTTTATTACTATCACCTAGTCATTTTTCTCCATCAGCTCGGCCTTAGCGTGCCGGTCGCCAAGTTTGTTCTATTTTTGGCGGCCTTTGGCTCGCTGATTCTAGGGCTTTGGTCCATAGGTAAATATCTGGCTAAGTCATCCTTTGCAGGCGTGGCGCTGGCCTTCCTGGGGCTAGCTGCGATAGATGGAACCTTAGGCGTCACTGACCTATTCAGGGTAGAGCCTATCTCAGCAATCTATGCGATGGGTGTCACTGTTTGGGGCATTTACTTTTGCTGCCGACGACAGTGGATACGGGGCTACTTGATGTTTGGACTGGCAACACTGTTGCAGTTTCTTATTGGCTTTTTGCCCGCTTGCCTATGGGGCATTAGCCTGCTGTTAGAAACTGTCTGGCGCAAGCGTTTCGGTAAATTTGTGGGCGCGGCGGCAGTGTTTGTTCTGCTGGTAGGGCTGGTATATGTGCCAATGGTGATGGCGGGCAATACCAGCAGCGACGCGCTGACGGATGATACTTTTGTTCATCTGTACGGCTATATTCGGCATCCGCATCATATTGTTTTGTCCACTTTTCCGACTAAAGACTGGCGAGATTTTATTTGCCTGACTGCTACGGGTTTAGGGACAATTCAACTATCTAGTAAGCTGAGCGCTGCGCATAAGCGAGATCTGGCTTTGACGATTGCGATCGCCTGTAGCCTTCTGGCAGTCGGCTATGTCTTTGTAGAAAAAATTCCACTGGCATTGGTTGCCAAACTACAGTTCGCTCGGGTCACCCCCTTTGCCATGCTGGCAGTTTGGATGGCGCTCAGCGTAGTGGCTAGCGAGTACTATCAGCGCAAAAATTACCCGGTTAGTCTGCTGCTAGTGGCGATGCCATTAGTCGATAAGGTGGGATCGATTCTGCTGCTGGTCTTTGTTTTACTCCTGCTGCTAGCCAAGAAAATAAATAGCCACACGCATAAACGATCTACTTTTCTAAAGCCACTCATTCAGCTGCATACGCTCTCACTACATCGGCCAAAAGACATTAAAATCACTTACGGTCTGTTCTTTCTTGTTCTACTAGCCTGCTGGTCTTTTTTTCCAATGCTCTTCGCGAGTTTGGCCTATCCCCTGACCGAACAGGCTTCACCAAAGTTCTTTCGCCGCTCACGCACATACATCAAGGCAGCCACCGTTGGACTATGCCTGTATTTGTCTTTGCATCTGTCGGGTCTGATTGGGAACACAGCGCTGACACCGCTCCATCGCAAGATCACACTCTACGCGCCGCCCACAGATACACTGGCCCAAGTCGCAGCGGCCTTTGAACAGGTGAGCGAGCCAGATGACCTGGTTTTAGTGCCGCCTTCAGACGAGGTGTTTCGCTTTTATTCACAGCGATCTGTTGTGGTGACGTTCAAGAGCTTTCCGTTCACCGATCAGGGAATATTGATCTGGCAAACTCGATTAGAAGAGATCTTAGGCCCCTTGAGCCTGCATATGATGTCAGCAGAGTATACGCACGAGCTATATCGTCAGCGCAGCAGTGAAGAATTGATGACACTGGCTAGAGCGTACGGCGCAAGCTACATACTCACGCAGCCGGGATGGCACCCTGAGCTGGTAGGTCGGGTGGTTGCGAGAGGCGGTGAGTGGGAAGTTTGGGAACTTAGTTTGCCGGAGGTAGCTGCTGCAAACTGAGCACAACGTCAGGGTAGTGAGTTCTCTCTAAAGGTTTGCTCACTTGATCTAGGTGGTTAGAGATTGTCACGCTAGCATCATCAGTCTTACGCGCCAGCAAAAACCAGACTCTAATCGCATCTTCAGACGCGGTTGGTTTTAGCTGAGCTATCTTTTCACTGAGTAGCTGTAGCTCGGTTTCATCGACGTTGAAGAGATCTGTGGTGCCAGTTTGGAGAATAATGTCGTCCAGTGGAAAGCTAAAGCGAGGCTGGTAGTACTGAAACTGTAGCTGAGCCCAGAGGAAAACATAGAGCTTGTCGCCAGGCTGCCAGTTCTCTTGAATGTGTGCCATAGCAGGTCGAACGTCGTCAAAGTGCGATCGCTCAGGATTAACGACCCAAGAAAGCGTATGACCTAGCGGCTGCAACAACAGCAATAGAGCAAGCGATAGACCTAAAACGCCTGCTATCCGAGGTCCCTTCTTCCACCGTCGAAATAACAGCGAAATCCCTTCTGCCACAATGACTAGCGCATACGGCGTTAAAAACACAATCAGCCGGTTGCGGAAGGGATACTGGTGCAGATAAGAGGCCAGTATAGTCACAACAAACGGACTGCACAGGTAGGCCAATCTCCACCCGTGCGTTCGGTACAGGTAAACAAACCCAATCAGAAACGCAACTATAGAGAGACCGTCTGCGGGTGACAAAAAGCCTAGCGGCTTGTGAAAAAACTGTCCTAACGCATCTAATAGCCATAACAGATCGAACCAGCTGCTGGGGTAGCGATCGGCCCAGCCAGACGATAACGCCGTTTCAGAGAGTGTTTTACTCACGTTGACGACGTACAAGCTGATCAAACTAGCTAGCCAAACGCCGTACAGAGGTAGTCGTCTGATTAGGAGCGATCGCAACTCAGCAGCAT